>NZ_CEXLVS010000011.1:5759-33470 GCF_982684285.1 Salinicola sp.
GCCGAACTGCAGCTGAGCGACCAGGTCGTCGATCCGGTGCGCGAGGGCCAGGACATCACGTTCCGCGTCGGCGAGCTGGCCGACTCCTCGCTGGTGGCGCGGCGGCTGGCGCCGATGAACTACGTGGTGGCCGCGGCCCCGAGCTATCTGGACGCACACGGCGAGCCGCGGACGCCCGAGGCGCTGGCCGATCACAACTGCCTGCTCTACCAGGGCGAGATGGGCCGCCAGCGCTGGTATTTCCAGGCGCCGGACCAGAGCGGTTCGACCCCGTTCGAGGTCAGCGGCAATCTCTACAGCAACGACGCCGAGAGCCTGCTGCGCGCCGCGCTGCTGGGCCAGGGTCTGGTGCTGTTTCCGACCTGGCTGATCGGCGAGGCGCTCTCGCAGGGCGAGCTGGTACCGCTGCTCGAGGGGTGGCGTGGCGAGGTGATGCCAGGTCGCCGCGACATTCACGTGCTGACCACCGAACGGCGCCTGCGAACGCGCAAGGTGCGTGCCTTTCTCGACTACCTGCGGGAGTCGCTGGCGCCACGGCCGGCCTGGGATCGGTGGCGATAAAACCGCACTTATGAGCAACAAATTGCTCATAACGTGTTGAAACGACATTTGGTGAGCAAAAAAACACTCAAGATTTGATAGACATGCTAGATTTGAGCAATAATTTGCCCAGAACACTCGATATGTCACTGACGATACAGTTGTTCCATCATGGCCAATGGCACGATGCCGCAGAACTTCAGATCGATGATCCGAAGGCGGGCCGACGCGGCCCTATCGCGCTGGGTTACTCGACCGATTACGCCATTGACTGTATGGGTCGGGATGACGAGCACGCCTGCAACAGCGAGGCGTTCCGAATTCGATCCTCGATATGCCCGCGCTGGGGTTTGATTATCTCGACGAGAAACTCGATGGTTGGGGGCTGACATGAGTCGTCTTTCTCCCCAGGAGCGCGAAGCGCTGCTGTTCGACCTGCTCGACCAGCTGTTCGATGAGAAAATCACCACGGGAGCGCTGCTGAAACGACTGCGCCGGGAGGTTCTGGGTATGAACCAGACCCGCTATGCCACGTTGGCGTCGGTCAGCCGCCGGACGCTCTCGGCCATCGAGAACGACAGCGGGACCCAATCGCTGGCTTCTCTCAATCGTGCCTTTCGCCCTTTCGGACTTAGCGTGGGTCTGCTCCCCCGTGATCGATCGACCCGTCAACGCCTGCTGACGCGATCCGCCTCGTGATCACCTTCATAGCAAAACCTAATTAGCGATTGAATCGTGCACGATATAAATTGACGCCATGACGACACGCAACGGCAATGATACCGACAACGCCCTGGCCCTCGAATCGCAGCTCTGCTTCGCGCTCTATTCGACCCAACTGGCGATGAACAAGCTCTACCGCGGCCTGCTGCGCGAGCTCGAGCTGACCTACCCCCAGTATCTGACCATGCTGGTGCTATGGCAGCGGGATCGCCAGACGGTGTCGGAGATCGGCGAACACCTCTACCTGGATTCGGCGACGCTGACGCCGCTGCTGAAACGGCTGGAAGCAGCGGGGCTGATAACGCGCCAGCGCTCGCGCCAGGACGAGCGCCAGGTGGAGATCGCGCTGACCGAAAAGGGCCGTTCGCTGCGCGAGCAGGCCAAGGCCGTGCCCCATGCCGCCGGCTGCGCGGGCCAGTGCACGCCGGAGGAGGCTGCCGAACTGCGCGATGCGCTGCATGGGCTGCGTCAGCGACTCGACGGCTAGTGGCGTGTTCGCACGATTGTCGAAGACCATTTTTACCCCAATTAGATCGCGCGCGATTCAATAGACCGCGATCATCAACCCGAAAGGAGTTTCACCATGTCACTCGATAAAGTCCTCTACCGCGCCGAAGCCACCGCCACCGGGGGTCGTGACGGCCGTGCCACCGCCGCCGACGGAGCCATCGACCTCAAGCTGTCGACACCCAAGGAGCTGGGCGGCGCCGGCGGCGACGGCACCAACCCGGAGCAGCTGTTCGCGGCTGGCTACTCCGCCTGCTTCATCGGCGCGCTGAAGCTGGTTGCCTCGCAAGAGAAGGCCAAGCTGCCTGACGACACCCGGATCCAGGGCGAAGTCGGCATCGGCCCCAAGGGCGACGCTTTCGGCATCGAAGCCACCCTGACGGTTAAGCTGCCGGGCATGGATCGGGCACAGGCCGAAGCGCTGGTGGAAAAAGCGCATCAGGTCTGCCCTTACTCCAATGCCACCCGCGGCAATATCGACGTGGCGCTCAACGTCGAGGTCTGAGCCGGCGTCGGCAGCGCCGACGCTCGCCCCACCCGGACACCCCGCCCCCCTGGAGAGGGGGCCGGGGTGTCGTGCTTTGGTCGTAGCGGCCATCGCCGAGGCGCCACGACTATCCAGAAAACAACTTATAATCAGTAGCTTATAAAAACATGCAAAAACGCGATGCGGGCATAGCAACAACGCAATGGTCTCGCGCCGCCGGCGCTGACTACCGTGTCGACTCCAACAATCAAGGGATTCGATCATGGTCGCGTTTCTCATAGCCATGGCGGTGACGGCGTTCGCCGGCACGCTGGTCATCAAGAAATACCAACCGCAGACCGTGCTGCTGCTGGCCGGTCTGGCGCTGTTCGTCACCACGGCGCTGTTCTTCCCCGCCCAGTCGATCCTGTTCAAGGAGACCGAGACCAGCGGCTGGGCCGGCTTCGATATCTTCGAGTTCATCCACCAGATCATGTCCTACCGCCTGGCCGGGCTGGGGTTGATCATCATGGCCGCCGGCGGCTTCGCCAAGTACATGGACCATATCGGCGCCACCCAGGCGATGGTCAATATCGGCACCCGGCCGCTGGCCCGGATGCGTGCGCCCTATCTGGTGCTGGCGCTCGGCTATGCGGTGGGCCAGGTGCTCAATATCTTCATCCCCAGCGCGGCGGGGCTGGCCATGCTGCTGCTGGTCACGCTCTATCCCACCCTGGTGCGCCTCGGCGTCAGCAAGGCCTCCGCCGCGGCAATGATCGGGATGACCTCGGTGCTCGACCTGGGGCCGGCCTCCGGCACCGCCAACCTGGCGGCGCATACCGCCAACATGGACGTGGCGATCTACTTCGCCCAGTACCAGATTCCCGCATCGCTGTTCATCGTGCCGGTGATCTGCGTGCTGACCTACTTCAGCGCCAAGTATTTCGATCGCCGCAGCGGCCATATTGTCGACCCCGATCCCACCGCCCATGCCGTCGCCGATGGCGAGTCGGAGGCCCAGCGCGTGCCCGGCTTCTATGCGCTGCTGCCGATCCTGCCGCTGACGCTGATCCTGGTCTTCAGCAAGCTGCTGATCCATCAGATCGAGATCGGCGTGGTGACCGCGATGATCATCGGCGCCGTGCTGGGCCTGTTCTGCGAGATGGTGCGCAAGCGTCGTGAGCTGCAGGCGGTGTTCAAGGGCTTCATGACCTTCTTCCAGGGCATGGGCCAGATGTTCTCCTCGATCATCTCGCTGATCATCTGCGCCGAGTTCTTCGCCGCCGGTCTCACCGCCATCGGTGCCATCGACTTCATGATCGGCGCGGCCCAGGGCGCGGGCTTCGGCCTGTTCGGGATGACCCTGGTCACCTGTCTGCTGGTGGCGGTGACCGCGATTCTCACCGGCTCCGGCAACGCGGCGTTCTTCTCTTTCGCCGGACTGGCGCCCAACGTCGCCGCCGCCACCGCTGCCGGCCCGGTAGCGTTGTTGCTGCCGCTGCAGTTCACCGCCGGGATCGCGCGCTCGCTGTCACCGGTTTCCGGGGTGATCATCGCCGTCAGCGAGGCCGCCGGCTGCTCGCCCATCGATATCGTCAAGCGCACCGCGATCCCGCTGATCGGCGGGTTGATCGTGCTGTTCGTCTATACCGCGCTGTTCGTCGGTGTGAAATGAGCCGCGATCTTCCGCGAACCGATGGCCTGAACCTGCGACGTCGACCGACTCTGCACACCTTTGGCGAGAACCGACCATGAATACTGCTCAGCTTCCCGATTCGACCGATCACCTCTTTTCCCGCGACGCCACCTGGCAGGCGTGGCTGGAGGTCGAGCGTGCGCTGGCCCTGACCCAGGCCGAGCGGGGCATGATCCCTGCCGCCGCCGCCGCGGAGATCGAGCGCTGCGCGACCCTCGACCAGCTCGATCGCGAGGCGCTGGCCGCCGATATCGAGCGCACGATGTCGCCGGTGATGTCGCTGGTGCGGGCGCTGGCCGAACGCTGCGAGGGCGACGCCGGCGGCTATGTCCATCTCGGCGCCACCACCCAGAACATCATCCTCACTGGCAAGATGCTGCAGCTCGAGCGCTCGCACCGCTGGCTCAAGGCGCAGCTCGCCGCACAGCTCCAGTGCCTGGCGGATCTCGCCGAGCGCGGCGCCGAGTGGCCGTGCGTCTCGCGCACCAACCGCCGCCACGCCCTGCCGATCACCTTCGGCTACAAGGTCGCCGGCTGGATCGAGGAGCTGGAGCGCAACGTCGAGCGGCTGGAGGCGGTGGAATCCCGCGCCTTCGTGCTCACCTTCGGCGGCGCCAGCGGCACCATGCACAGCTACGGCGACGAGGGGCAGGCACTGGCGCAGGCGCTGGCCGCCCGGCTCGGCCTCGGCGTGTCGCGGGTTCACTCCCGCGCCGCCGTCGATGGCCTGGTCGAGTACATCACCACGCTGGGACTCTACGCCGCCGGCTGCGAGCGTCTCGGCCAGGAGCTCTACACGCTGATGGCCAACGAGCTCGAGGAGGTCAGCGAGAACCAGGGCGAGGAGGTGGTCGGCAGCAGCACCATGCCGCACAAGTTCAACCCCAAGTACGCCGTCAACCTGCTGGCCGAGGCCGGCGAGCTGCGCGGCTTGGTGGCGCCGGCGCTGGAGACCGCCCGCCCCTCCCACGAGGGCGATGCGTCGTGCAATTTTCGCCTCTACAGGCTGCTCGACCAGGCCGGGGCGCTCGCCTATCGCGTCGCCGCCACCCAGCGCACGCTGCTGACCCGGCTGGAGCCCCATCCCGAGCGGATGCGCGAGATCCTGATGGCCAACGCCGCGCCGCTGATGTCCGAGCACATCATGCTCGAACTGAGCGACGAGATCGGCCGCCAGCGCGCCCACGATCTCGTTCATGAGGCCATCGTCGCCAGTCGCGACGGGGCTCGCACCTTTGCCGAGGCGCTGTTCGACGACGACACCGTGCGCCGCCACTACGGCGACCGCGCCACGCTCGAGCAAGCTCTGCTCCCCGAGCACTACACCGGCCGGAGCCGCCAGATCGCGCTGGCGATGGCGGCCTCCGCTCGCGACCTCGCCGGGCGCCTGACTCGGGAACTCAGGGCAACACCTGCATCGGAGCGCTGACAGCGCGGAATGAGAACCACCCCACCGATGCCAAACGCCTCGGTGGTACAACGCCGCATCGACAAGAAAAAAAGAGGAAGGATCATGCCAATAACACCAAGACGCTCTCTTCGCCTCATGCTCGCGCTGGGCAGCATCGCTCTGTCGCCGCTGGCGCACTCGCAGACCTCTCAGGTATCAAATACTTCGCAGACCCTGGCCACGGGCAGCCATGAGTCGACCCTCACCCTGCCGGAGAGCCAGCGCCGGATCGAGGTGGCCAGTTACGTCCCCGAAGGGGCCGACGCCAAGACGCCGATCGTGTTCGTGCTGACCGGCCTCAAGCGCAACGCCGAGGATTATCGCGACGCCTGGATCGACGCCGCCGACGAGTACGGCTTCACCATCGTGGTGCCGCGCTTCTCCAAGCAGGACTACCCCGGCGTCGCCGGCTACAACCTGGGCAACCTGGTCAGTGCCGACGGCCGGCTCAATCCGCCCGAGGCGTGGTCCTACAACGTCATCGACGGCCTCTTCACCGATCTCGAGCAGTCCGGCCAGACCGAGCGCCAGCGCTACTACCTGTTCGGCCACAGTGCAGGCTGCCAGTTCGTGCACCGCATGCTGACCTTCGCGCCGCAGTCGCAGGTCCAGGCGGCGATCTGTTCGGCGGCGGGCTGGTGGACGCTGCCCGACACCGACAACGAATGGCCCTACGGACTCAAGGACGCACCGGTCGAGGTCGACCGTGATGCCCAGCGCCAGCTTGCCGGGATCAATCTGCTGGTGACCGTCGGCGCCGAGGACACCGATCCCTGGCACAAGTACCTGCGCCGCAGCTACCAGGCCATGGCCCAGGGCAACAACCGGGTCGAGCGCGCCTGGGTCTACTACAAGACCGCCGAGCAGAAGGCAAACCGCTACGGCTTCGACTTCCACTGGGCGTTCCAGACCGTGCCCGACGTCGGTCACGACAACGCCGGCATCGCTCCCTTCGCCGCCGAGCAGTTCGCCGCCTTCGAGCGCGATGGCGCCTTCGATGTCGTGACCCCGGAGACAGCGCCGGAGAGCGCGCCTCACTAGGCTTCCCTCTTTTCGAGACTCGCCTTTCGCCCTTTCGATCACTGCCCCTCGTCCGCTCAGCGGGCGAGGCAGGAAACCTGCGTCCGCTCGATGGCCAGCGTCGAGCCGCGAGCGGCCGCGCCAGCAGCTCCCGACAATTTCCAGAAGCTCCCCACAACATGAAAAACGAACAGGAGTTCATCATGACCACGCCATGCCACCGCACTACGATCCGGCGGCCCCGACTCGCACGCGCGCTCCCGGCCCTTTCGACGACAACGCTTCCGTCGATAGCAACGCCTCTCGCCGGCACCTGCGCTTTGGCATTGACCCTGGCGCTCGCCGCGCCAGCCCAGGCCGACTTCCTGGCGGACAGCACCGCCTCGCTGGAGTTCAAGAACTACTTCATCACCCGCGACTACCTCGAGGGCGACCGGGACAACAACAAGCGCGAAGAGTGGGCGCAGGGCTTTCTGTTCCGGGCCGACTCCGGCTTCACCGAAGGCCCGATAGGATTCGGCGTCGACACCATCAGCATGCTGGGCGTGAAACTCGACTCGAGTCCTTCCCGTTCCGGCACCGGCCTGCTCGAGATCGACGACGACGGCCGCGCCGAGGACGGCTACACCAAGTTCGGCGCCACCGCCAAGATCCGCGCCGGTGAGAGCATCTTGCGCTACGGCTATCTCGAGCCGCGTCTGCCGTCGCTGCGCCCCAATTCCAGCCGGCTGTTCACGCAGTCGTTCCTCGGCACCCAGATCACCTCCACCGACATCGACGGGCTGGAGCTGACGGCGGGCCAGCTCAACCGCACTCGACAGCGCGACGAGACCGAGCACGAGCCGATGGCGCTGAATCGCAAGAGCGGCGCCTACGGCAGGGCCACCAGCACTCGCTTCCAGTTCGTCGGCGGGGAGTACCATCTCGGCAAGCGCGCCCGCCTCGGCTATCACTACGCGCAGCTGGAAGACATCTATCGCCAGCACTACGTGGGGCTGAGCGACGGCATCGACCTGGGTTCGGGTCGGCTGGGCGCCGACATACGCTACTTCGACGCCAGCGAACAGGGTGCCGCCGAAGCGGGCGAGGTGGACAACCGCGCCGTCAGCACGCGGCTGCGCTATCGGCTGGACGGACACACCTTCAGTGGTGGCTATCAGTCCCAGTTCGGCGACACCCCTTTCACCTACCTGAGCGGTACCAACGTCTACCTGTTTTCCCAGTACCAGATCAGCAACTTCACCGAGACCGGCGAGCAGGTCTGGCACGCCCGCTACGACTACGACTTCAGCGATCTCGGCCTGCCCGGACTGACCTTCATGGTTCGCTATGCCATGGGCGACCAGGCCAGCGTCAACGGCTTCGACGGCGAGGCGCGGGAGTGGGAACGGGATGTCGACATCGAGTACATCGTCCAGGGCGGCATGCTCGAAGGGTTGTCGCTGCGCTGGCGCAATGCCTCACGCCGCGCCAACTTCACCCGCGACGTCAACGAGCACCGCATCCTGCTCGGCTACACCCTGAAGCTGTAACGGCAAAAACGCTTGATCCGGCTCAAGGGAGCAGCGTGACACCGTCACGGAACGCGCGGTCTTGCTGGCCGCGCGCCTCCAGCGTCTCGCGCAAGGCGTCGATGAAGCGCCGTGCGATGGGGCGCTGCCCCGCCGGGGGGAGGATGCAGGCGTAGGTCAGCTCGGTGGCGGGCGTGACCGGCCGCATTACCGTGCCGCCCGCCGCTACGACCGATCCGGCGGTGGCACCGCAGCAGGCCAGGTCGAGCAGCCCCAGCCCGAAGCCGGCCTCGACGAAGCGTGGCACCAGCTGCGTCGAGCCGACCTCCAGCGCGATCCGGGGTCTTCGCCCGATTTCCTCGAACAGCCGGTCCAGCCGCTGGCGCCAGATCTGCTGCGGCTTGAGCGTGACGAAGGGCGACTCCAGCAGCGCCTCGACCGGCACCCGCTCGAGGGTTGCCAGCGGATGGTTCGCCGGCATCAGCACCTGGGTGGTCGCCTGCAGCAACGGCTCCACCGCCAGCTCGACGATGGCGTTCTCCACCGGCAGCGAGAGCAGTCCGATGTTGTAGCGGCGCGATCCCACCTGGCGCTCGACGTCGAAGCGACTGCCGATATCGATCTTGCAGTTGAGCTCGCGGCAGCACTCGCGAAGACGGGCGATTGCCGCCGGCAGCAGCGTGGCGCCGATGGGGGCGGAGGTGATGATGCGCAGGCTCTCGACCGTCTGCTGGCGAATCTCGCCGGCGATGGTGGGGATCTCCTCGACGGCGTTGAGAATGTGCTCGGCTTCGCGGTAGAAGCGCTCGCCTTCCAGCGTCAGCAACAGTCGCTGGTGAGTCCGCTCGAACAGTGTCAGCTTGAGCTCCGCCTCCAGCGAGGCGATCAACCGGCTGGCGGCGGGCTGGCTCAGATTGGCCGCCTGCGCCGCCGCCGATAGCGAACCGCGCAGGACGGTCAATCGAAACAGTCGGAGCGCCTTGAGATTCATGGGAAGTCGACTCTGCCAGGCCATCGGAGCGAAGAGCCTACCAGAAGCCGGAAAAGAGACACTGCCGCTTTGGTGGCAGGCCGCCTATGCCGGGAGCCAAGGCGCCGCCCCCGCCGACGGTCAGCGCCCCAGGACGATCGCCGTGATCAACGATTCAGTACGATCGCCGTGATCACGCCGGTGGCGACGGCAGCCAGCACGTAGTCGCCGTCGATGTTCAGCCAGCGGTGCCCTCGCGGCGGTTCCCGCAGATGCCGCGCGTGCCAGTCGCGCACCCAGTAGCGGTCGTCGCGGTAGTAGCGGTCGGCGAGGTGGCCGCCCTCGTGCCAGCCGCGATGGTCTCGGTAGCCGTCATGGCCCCCGCCATGTCGATCGTGATGATCATGGCCGTGAGGGCCTTTGCCGTGAGGGCCATGCCCTTTTCCGTGGCCATGGCCATGACCCGGATCGGCCTGGGCGATCCCGGCGGTGCCCAGCGCGGCGATCAGGACGCCGATGGTGACGACGCGATGTTTCATGGAACTCTCCTCTCATTGCCGTCGATGGCGAGATGGATCCAGCATGAGACGCCAATAAGAAAACAGTGTTCACGAATTGTGCATTCTGGCTGACCGCCCGGCGCCGGCGACGCCGTTCGGGGAAGCCTGCGTGCAAACTGCGGCAGATCTCACTTAGCATGCTAATATCGCAGAACCCTGATCCTTCCTTCCCATCCTTCACCCGGACTTGCCGCCCGTGTCAGCGACCGCCTCCCAATCCGCAGCGCCTACGCCCTGGCCCACCATCATTCTGCTGGCGATGACCGCCTTCTGCGCCTCCGCCACCCAGCGGATCCTCGATCCGATGCTGCCGCGCCTCGCCGAGGTCTATACCACCACCCTGAGCGCCGCCTCCTGGGCCATCACCGCCTTCGCCATCGTCTACGGCTGCCTGCAGCTGGTGCTGGGGCCCAGCGGCGATCGTTACGGCAAGCTGCGCGTGATCTCGCTGTTCTCCCTGCTCGCCGCCGTGGCCAGCCTGCTGTGCGCGCTGTCGGGTACGCTGGCGACGCTGATCGCGGCACGCATGCTGGCGGGCGTGGGGTGCGCCGCGGTCATCCCGCTGGCGATGGCGTGGATCGGCGACAACGTCCCCTACGAGCAGCGCCAGGCGGTGCTGGCACGCTTTCTGATCGGGCAGATCTGTGGTTTGGCCTGCGGCCAGACATTCGGTGGGCTGGCTGCGGAGCAGGATTGGTGGCAGTGGCCGTTTCTGGTCTATACCCTGCTGTTCGCCGCCGCCAGCGGGCTGCTGTGGTACCGCGCCGGACGTCACGAGCGGCCCCAGGGGCGCAAGCCGGAGTCCCTCGGCGTGAGCCTGCGCTACGTGTTGCAGAAGTCCTGGCCGAGGGTGGTACTGATCGCGGTGTTCTGCGAGGGCGCCGCGGTGTTCTGCGGTTTCGCCTTCGTCGCCAGTCACCTGCATGTCGTCGGCGGGCTGCCGCTGACCGAGGCCGGGCTGATCCTGGCGGTGTTCGCGCTCGGGGGCTTGAGTTTCGCGCTGCTGGCACGGCGACTGGTGCCGAGACTCGGCGAAAGCGGGCTGTGCCAGCTGGGCTGCGTGCTGATCGCGATCGCGCTGGCCGCCATCTGCCTGAAGCCGACGCCCGGTGTCGGCGTCATCGGCTGCTACCTGTTCGGGCTGGGCTTCTACATGCTCCACAACACGCTGCAGACCACCGCCACCCAGATGGCGCCGGAGCGGCGCGGCGCGGCGGTGTCTTTGTTCGCCACCGCCTTCTTCACCGGGCAGTCGCTGGGCACTGCGGTCGGCGGCGGCATCATCGCGCTGTCCGGTACCACGCCGACCCTGGCCCTCGCCGCCGTCGCGGTACTGCCGGTCGGCTTCGGCTTCGCCTGGCAGATCCGTCGGCGCGACCGGGCCCTGGTGCCAGCCTGATCTCCGTACGCCCCCCGCGGCTCGTCATCTATGGCGCCAGGGCCGCAGTGCGATAAGCTGCCGGACTCGATGCCCCATCCGCTGGCCCGGAGGCCGACTCGATGACGATCGCCACGCCACAACAGGTTCTCGACTTCTGGTTCGAGGCGCTGACTCCCAAGGACTGGTTCCGCAAGGACACGGAGTTGGATCGCGCCATCGCCGAGCGCTTCGGCGAGACGCTGGCCGCCGCCGCGCATTGCGAATGCTGGCGGTGGCGCGAGACGCCTCCCGGCCGGCTGGCGGAGATCCTGGTACTCGACCAGTTCTCGCGCAACGTTCATCGCGACACCCCGGCCGCCTTCGCCCAGGATCCGCTGGCCCTCGCCCTGGCGCAGGAGACGATCGCCGCCGGCGATGACGCCAGGTTACCCACGCTGCAGCGGATCTTCGTCTACATGCCGTTCATGCACAGCGAGTCGCTGGCGATCCACGACCGGGCGACCGGGCTGTTCGATCAGCCCGGGATGGAGGAGCAGGTCCGCTTCGAGCAGCGCCACCGCGAGATCATCGAACGCTTCGGCCGCTATCCGCATCGCAACGCGATCCTGGGGCGAAAATCGACACCGGAGGAGATCGAGTTCCTGCGTCAGCCGGGCTCGTCGTTCTAGCTTCGCATCGTGCTAGCTCAGGATGAAGCCCACGCAGGCTGCCGTCGCCAGCCCCATCACGCCGTTGAAGACGCGCCACGCTCGTGGCGTCTTCAACAACCTGCCGATCGCCATGCCGAAACCGGCCCAGCACGAGATGCAGAAAAATCCGACGAACTCCATGAACAGTGACAGCACGGTCGCGTTCACGATCAGTGATCCCTGGTGCGGCATGAACCCGGCGATCAGCGCGATACCCATGACCCACGCCTTGGGATTGACGAACTGGAACACCGCCGACTGCCATGCGGTCAGCGGTCGCGCGCCCTCCCTGGCAGCCAGGTCCGGTGGTGGCGCTGTGGCGATCTTCCACGCCAGGTAGAGCAGGTAGATGGCGCCGATGACCTTGAGCGCCTGCTGAACCACCGGAAAGCGCTCGAACAGCACGCCGAGCCCCAGCGCCACCGCCATGAACAGCACGAAACAGCCGGCCATGATGCCGAAGATGTGCGGCAGCGTGCGGCGATAGCCGTAGAGCGCGCCGGAGGCGGTCAACATCACGTTGTTGGGGCCGGGCGTGCCGGTCATCGAGATCGAGAACAGCGCCACCGAGAACCACCAGGCCAGCGAGGTCATTGGCCACCGCCCGGCGCTTCCGCCCAGGTCAGGGTGAAGCGGCGATTGCGCGCGCCGCGATTCTTGATGCTGGCGACCTGGATCGGGCCGACCTCGGCGGTGGAGGCGACATGTGTGCCGCCGCAGGGTTGATAGTCGACGTCGCCGATGCGGACCATCCGGATCTCGCCAGCGCCGCGTGGCGGTGCCACCGACATCGTCTTCACCAGCTCGGGCCGGGCGTCGAGCTCGGCCTCGCTGATCCACTCGCTGGTCACCGGATAGTCGGCTGCGATCAGCGCATTGAGCCGCTCGCTCAGCTCCTCCTTGTCGAAGCTGGCCTCGCCGAGATCGAAATCGAGCCGGCCACGATCGGCACCGATGCTGCCGCCGGTGACGCCATGGGGAACGACGACGGACAGCAGATGCAGCGCGGTGTGCATGCGCATGTGGGCGTAGCGCCGCGCCCAGTCGATCTGCTGGGTGACGCTCTGCCCTGCCTCCAGCCCATGGTTCGGGTCGAGCAGGTGATGGACCTGCCCGTTGGCGCCCTTGCGCGTGTCATGAACCGTCAAGGTGCGGCCATCGGCGGTGATGAACACGCCCCGGTCCCCCGGCTGTCCGCCACCGTGGGGATAGAACAGCGTGGCATCCGTCACCACCACGCCGTCGTCGCCAATTGCCCCTGTCGTTGACAGCACGGTCGCCAGGCTTTCGCGGGCGTAAGGCAGTTCGCGGAACGTCAGGGCAGTAGACATCGGAAACCTCTCGGAGAATCGTTTCTCAAAATCGTATGGGTACAATTTTGTTGACTTCGCGGCTCGCAGGCCGAACAATTCGAGCATAAACCGCGTAATTTCCTGGTCAACTCGATTTTTGTCACCATGACAATCTGGAAACCCCTCCTACCCGGCCAAGGCTCGCGCTACCGCGAACTGGCCGATGCCATCGCCGCCGCCGCTGCCAGCGGCGAACTGGCGGCGGGCGCCAAGCTGCCACCGCAACGACGCCTGGCGGACGCCCTCGGCGTCACCGTCGGTACGATCACCCGGGCCTATGCGCTCGCCGAACAGCGCGGGGTCGTCACCGCACGTGTCGGCAGCGGTACCTATGTGCGCGACACGGGGGCGCCCCATCCGGCGTTCGATCATGTCCGCCGCGCCGCGCCGGACAGCGGCATCGTCGATCTCAGCCTGTCGCTGCCGCCGCCCCACCCGCAACGCGAGGCATCGCTGGCCAATGCGATGCGCTCGATTCAGCACGATCCGGCGCTGTTGCGGGCGGCTATCGACTATCAACCGGAGGCCGGCCAGGAGTGGCAGCGAGAGGTGATCTCGGGTTGGCTGGCAACGCTGGGCCGCGCCGTCCCGGCGGATGAGCTGTTGATCAATCAGGGCGGCATGCATGGCATCTTCCTGAGCCTGAGCGCCCTGTTGTCGCCCGGCGAACGGCTGGCAGCCGAGCGCCTGACCTATCCGGGCCTGATCAGCGGCCTGCAGCAACTCTCGCTCAAGAGCGTGGCGATCGCCCACGACCAGGAAGGCATCGACATCGAGGCGCTGGCTCGCGCGTTCGAACAGCAGCCGTTTCGCGCGCTCTACCTGATGCCGGATTGCCATAACCCCACCACCGCGAGGCTGAGCGAGACGCGCCGTCATGCCCTGGTCGCCCTGGCCCGGGAGCGGCAGTTCTGGCTGATCGAGGATGACATCCACCCCCAGCTCGATGACGAACCGGTGACACCGCTCTATCGACTGGCCCCCGAGTGCACGGTGACGCTGTTCTCGGTCGCCAAGCTGCTCGGCGGCGGCCTGCGCGTCGGCGCCATGCGCGCGCCACCGGCGCTGCAGGGGCGACTGACGGCGGCACTGCGGGCGCAGAGCTGGATGCCGCCGCCGCTGATGGCCTCGCTGGTCTGCCGCTGGATCGAGAGCGGCGACGCCGATGCACTGCTGCAATGGCAGCGCGAGGAGCTGGAGTGGCGCTTTGACCGCGCGATGGAAAGGCTGGGCGAGTTCTCCCCGCGTGGGCATCGCGGCGGATTCTATCTGTGGCTGCCGCTACCGGGCGAGCTGCGTACCAGCCATGTGGTGAGCCAGCTCCAGGCGCAAGGGGTCAACGTCAGCACGGCCGAAAGCTTCTGCCTCGGCAGCGTCAGCGCGCCCCAGGCGATCCGTGTCTGCATCAGCGCCGCCGAAAGCCGCGAGGCGCTGATGCGAGCGCTGGAGACGATCGCCTCGACGTTGGGTGACCCGGATCCGATGCTGTGGCAGACGGTTTGAAATACTGACCGCGGCCCGGTCGTGAGTCATCGTCACACCGGCAGCGGGCGGCTCTCCGCCAGCGCCTCCATGGCGAAGTAGGAGGTCACGGTGTCGATCTCGAAACCGTCGATCAGGCGCTGGTAGATCAGATCGAAGGCACCGATGTCCCGCGTCACGATCTTGAGCATGTAGTCGTAGTCGCCGCCGATACGATAGAAGTCGATCACTTCGGGAATCCCCAGCACATGTTCGCGGAACGCCGCCAGCCAGGTCCGCGAGTGGCTGCGGGTGCGAATCATGGAGAACACCACCAGCCCGAATCCCAGCGCCTGACGGCTCAGTACCAGCCGCCGCCCCTCTTCCCACACCAAGGTGCCGCCATGACGACGCTCGCCGATTTTCGCCGCTCCCTGTCAGGACCGGATCTGCTGACCCGGCTGCGGGAAGGTCTGATCGGCAACGACATGCCGTTCGTCACCCCCTTCGGCGAACGGCGGCTGCTCTACGCCGATTATGTCGCCTCCGGCCGTGCACTGCGCCAGGTCGAGCGCTTCATCAGTGAAGAGATCCTGCCGTTCTACGCCAACTCGCACACCGAGGCTTCGCACTGCGGGCAGACCATGACCCGGCTGCGCCAGGAGGCGCGGACGCTGATCGCGCGGGAGCTCAACGCCGATGATTGCCACGTGGTGTTCAGCGGCAGCGGCGCCACCGCCGGCATCAACCGAATCGTGGCGCTGCTCGATATCGCCGCCCGCGTGCGGCGTGGCGAGCGGGTCAGCGTACTGGTCGGCCCCTACGAGCATCACTCCAATCTCCTGCCGTGGCGGGAGAGCGGCGCCGTGCTGGTGGAGATTCCCGAGGGCGACGCCGGGGGGCCGGACACCGTGGCGCTGGAGCGGGCGCTGGATACCGTCGCCGGCAGCGATCTGATCGTGGGCGCCTTCTCGGCCGCCTCCAACGTCACCGGGATCGTCTGCGACGTCGACGACATCACCCGGCGCCTCAAGCGGCGCGGCGCCCTGGCGGTGTGGGACTACGCCGGCGGCGGCCCCTACCTGGCGATGGACATGGCGCCCGCGCCGGACTGCCGCAAGGACGCCATCGTCTTCTCGCCGCACAAGTTCGTCGGCGGCCCTGGGGCGTCCGGCGTCATGGTGGTCCGCGACACGCTCGTTCACCGCCGCACACCGTCGCTGCCCGGCGGCGGCACGGTCAGCTTCGTCTCGCCCTGGACACACCACTACAGCAGCCGTCTCGAAGCCCGCGAGGAGAGCGGCACCCCCAATGTGGTCGGCGACATTCGCGCCGCGCTGGCACTGCTGGTCAAGGCGGCCATCGGGCTGCCCGAGATCGCCCAGCGCGATGCCGAGCTGCGCCGACGCGCGCTCGCCTGCTGGGCCGACGAGCCGCGGCTGGAACTGCTCGGCCGCCAGGACGTGCACGCACTGCCGATCTTCTCCTTTCGAGTGCGCGACGATGCCGGCAACCGGATCCATCATCAGCTCTTCACCCGCATGCTGTCCGACGTCCACGGCATCCAGGCTCGCGGCGGCTGCGCCTGCGCCGGCCCCTACGCTCACCGCCTGCTCGGTATCGACGCCGCGGCCTCCGGAGCGCTGGTCGAGCGGCTGGGCCAGGGCCACGAGCTGGAAAAGCCCGGCTGGATACGGCTGAGCCTGAACGTTCTGCACGACGACGCCCAGGTGGCGCGCATTCTCGACGGCGTGCTGACTCTGGCGCGGGAGGCACCGGCCTGGGCCCGTCACTACCGCGCCGATCCGGCCACCGCACGCTTCCAGGTCGACACCGCCGGGGGATGACAGCCCCACCGGGCCGGGTAAGATGGTCGCTTTGCTGATGCGCTGGAGCCCATCGCCATGCCCACCTTGATTCGTCGCCCCTTCGTCTTCCTGCGTCATGGCCAGAGCACCCGCAATCTCGAACGCCGCATCGGTGGCCAGCACGACGTGGCGCTGACCCCGCGGGGCGAGGAGGAGGCGCGACGCGCGCGGGCACTGCTGGGCGACGTCGACTGGTCGCTGGTGGCTTCCAGCCCCTTGCAGCGCGCCTACCGCACCGCCGAACTGGCGCTGGGTCGCGCGCCGGATCGTGTCGTCGATGGACTGATGGAGCGCCACTGGGGCGAGCTGGAGGGCCAGACGATTCCCGACACCATCCCCTACCTGGGCACGCCCGCGGGCGGCGAATCCTGGGAGACGTTCGTCGAACGCATCGCCACCACCCTCAACGCCCTGCTAGAGGAAGCCGACACGCCGCTGATCGTCGGGCATTCGGGGCTGGTTCGCGCCGTGCGCGGGCTGATTCACGGCAGCCCGGCCGGGCCACGCTCGGCCAACGCGATTCCGCTGTGGATCGCTCCCACGGGTGGCGACCAGTGGGTGATTCGCGACTTCACACCCGCCGACCGGACTAAGTTGCAGGACTAGGGTCCGTGGCTGCCCGCAGCCGCCGACCGCCCCAACCTTTTCCACATCCGCCTCGTTTACGCCCAAGTGCTCGGGTGCCCGCCTTCACGCCTGACTCGGCAGGATTGCTATACTTTCAATACTCTGAAACGCAAATCCGACGATAACCAGTACGGCGACAACAGGGCTCCATGAAGGCACTGGTTTCCCTACACTCAAGCATCCTGTCGTGCCACGGCTCCGGCTTCCCAGACCACGTAAACGAGTAACAGGGCAGCCACCGCCGTGCCCGGCACGAGGTAGCCGTAGCTATCCACCAGGACACCGAAGACGCAGGGCGCCGCGACGATAGCGATCTGATTGCTGGCCATGGTCACGCCTAGCAGGCTCCCTTCGCGGCCTGCGGGGGCGAGTTCGGCAATCCAGGTGACCCAGGGTCCATACCAGCCGAAGCCAAAGAATCCCAGCCAGATCGTGACGAACCATAGCCCGGCTGGAGGCCAGGCGCGTGGGTAGACGCCCAGGGCGATCCACCCCAACAGCGCCCCGACAACGGCCAGACCAACGACGAAACGCCGCCCACCGCGCCATCGATCGCTGAGCAGCGCCAGGAGGACACGCCCCAGGGCACCACTGAGCTGCATAGCCAACAGATAAACAGCCCCCGAAGCCACGGAAAGCCAATATCTTTGCTGCAGGTAGAGCACGAGAAAGGTCAGGGCGATTGTCTGCAAGCCGACCAGCACCGCACCTGCCGCCAGTGCCAGACGCAGTCTCGGCAGATGCAGCAGCACCCTAGGCCGCAACGCTTCGGCGGGTGCTCTGGCCCGAGCTTGGGGCGCGCTCAGTGGCCGTTGACGGCCGACACCTTGAACGAGACAGAACGCCGACGCACCCAACAGGGTGAGCACGGCACCCAACACCCACGCCATCCGCCAACCATATATCTGTGCAAACGCTGGAAAGAGGGCGGCCGCCAGCACGCCGCCAAGAGGTAGCCCTGCTTGGCGCAGCCCCATCGCTAGGCCTCGTTCCCTGGGCGGGAACCAGCGCAGAATGGCCCGACTGCCTCCCGGTTGCACAGTGCTGTAACCCGTACCGACCAGAAGCAGCCAGCCGGCCAAACCGGCTAAAGTGGTAGCGTGAGCCGCCAGCATCATGCCCAACGCCATCAGCGTGGCACCGCTCGCTACCACACGCCCCTCACCACTGAAGTCCAGCCAGCGTCCGGCGACGACCAGCCCAACGATGGGCACCGCGTTGAGAGCCCCCGCCAATAGGCCGAGCTGTGCACCGGTCAGCGCCATATCCGCTTGCATCAAGCCACCCAGCACTCCGATACCCTGAGTCGCGACGGCAGCCGTGGTCTGGGCGAATAATGCCGCTGCCAGCACCGACCAGCGATATGTGGACGAAGGCCCTTCTCGCCAGGAGTGACCGTGCCCAGGCGGCGAGCGGTGTGTCAAAGGGCGCTGACCGGGGTGTCAGACTGGAGACGAGACACGTCTTTCCCTGCCTGCGCACTGCCCCGCATTTCCTCTAGCAGATGTCGAAACATCGAATCCATTCCTTGCAGGAATTCGCAATTGCGACGCGCCAGTCGTGTGGCATCCACTGGTTGACCGCTAGCCTCGCAGTAGAGCTCAAGGCCTTCCACCATATAGGAAAAATGGCCGCTTTCCGTCCCGCCAATATGCTCTAGCACAAAGCGCATGTTCTCCTGTCGGCTTCCCGATCCAGCAGCGTGACTGGCGTCGTGAAATTTCTTAAAAAGCGGGGCGACGAAGGTGAACTCGCCGTGATTGTAAAGTTCTTCCGCCAAGGAGATCATCAGAGCCTCCACTAGATCGCCGCCGCGCTCACGATACTCTCTGCATGCTGTTAGATATTGCGTAGCCTCCTCGAGCCGATAACGGTCCAGTCGCCAATTATCGTGACCACAGAAGTTCGTCGCCATTTCTTCGTATAGTTCACCATGATTTTTCCCCATCAGACCCATATCTTCATAGGAAACCTCGGCTAGCCTGGCGGCACTCATGAAAAGCTGCTGCTGCCGACTAGGCAGACGTTCACCAAGCGCGGCTTCGAGTAGCCTGCAAGTCAAGGCGCAGAAACTGCCTGCACCGACCGCCGGGTTTCTCCAGTTCTTGAAAAAAAGGCACAGGGAATCTTCCGGCCATACAGTCTCGAGAATCTCCCGCAGACTCTCCTGAATACTTTTTAGCGTTGGCGCGGATTTTTCATAAGACTGTAATAAGGCTTCTCTGATAGCGACGTCTTCCACTCTATCGATCTCGGGCTTTACGATGTCGGCCAAGCTTTGCATAATCTATTCCTCAAGAGAGTTGTCGACTAATTCATATCCATCTTTCTCTACCAATCCATCACTCGAAAACTAGCGCTCTTAACATCCCATTCAAAATTGAATTACCAGAATTCAAAATCTGTTTACGAGAGGCTCCCAATGCCTGATCTCGATATCGATCTGCTACGCACTTTCGTCGCCATCGTCGAGGTGCGCAGTTTCACTGGCGCGAGCCAGCGGCTATGCCGCACTCAATCCAGCGTCAGCCTGAAACTTAAGCGACTGGAGGATCAGTTGGGAGGACGGTTGCTGCATCGCGTGCAGGGCCGCGTTGGCGACCTAACGGCCCTGGGCGGTTGCCTGTTCGACCACGCCACAGAGCTGCTCAGGGTGCACGATCGGGCGCTCGCTGCCTTGGAACCCTCTCGACTCGAAGGGCATATCCATCTGGGCATCGCGGACGACACCGTGCACCGCACACTCTCCCCGGCCCTAGCTCGGCTGCAGGTCGAGTATCCGCGAGTCGAGTGGCATGTGGCATGCGCCTCGTCGGGAGAACTGGAGGAGTGGCTAGCGGTGGAGCGCATCGACCTAGCACTGGTCAACCGGCTCGACGCCCCCTTGGATGCGCGACTGATCGGAGAACCGCTACGTGACGAACCTCTGGCCTGGGTCCATCACAGCGAACTGAGCTTGAGGCCCGGTCAACCACTACCGCTGGTGGCATTCGCCAATGGCTGCGGCTATCAGACCAGAGCCCTGGAGGCACTGAACGCTGCCAGATACCCCTGGCGGGCGGTCTACACTAGCAACAGTCGGGCCAGTGTCTGGGGCGCGGTAGGTGCTGGACTGGGCGTGGCCGCGCTGCCGCTGCGGGACCTGCCCTCCGTGAACGAGATGTTCACCGTCGACACGTCCACTCCCCTGCCGGCCTTGAAGCCGGTCCATGTCTCGATCGTGCAGCGCGTTCAAGACGCCGGCGATAGCTTGTCGGCACGCGTTTGCCAACGCCTCCGGGAGCAGTTTCTGAGCAGCGATCCCCTCGACCAAGTGTCAGGCGACGCCATGAAGTGATGGGCACACTGGCCCGAAGAGGTTTCAGCATCAACGAGGAGCGGCTAGCGCCGCGTTGACCGTGTCACGAATAACAATGATAATGATTATCTTTAATCAAATAGAAGAAAAACGATGCGTGCGTTTTTCGCCAGCCGTCTTGGCCTGGCCATCATAGCGATCGGTTCAGCGCTGCTGTGGTCGACGACCGCAATGGCGTCGGAGAGCACCGACCCTGGCGCAACACCCCACTTCCCCGTCACCTTGACCGACTTGGCCGGCCACGAGCTCACGCTGCGGGCGCCGCCGCGGCGCATCTTCCTCGACAACCCACGCCACCTGTTCGCCCTCGCCGCGCTGCTGCCCGATCCCGTCGCGCGCATGAGCGGCTGGCGCGGTTCGCTCGTGAGCTTCGATCCGGTGGCCCAGTCCCGGTTCGAGGCGGCCTTTCCCGCCCTCTCCGACCTGCCGACGCTGGGGACGGCCAATAACGCCATGCCCAGCGCCGAAGCCCTGGTCACCCTCGGCCCGGACCTGATCGTCGCCGATGCCTCGCGCTACCGCGAACTGCAGACCTCGCCGCTGCTGGCACAGCTGGACGCACTACGGATCCCGATCCTGTTCATCGACTTCCGTGAGCATCCACTGGAGGAGAGCGTCCCTTCGTTGCGGCTGCTGGGCCGCGCCCTGGGTGCCGAGCCTCGCGCCGATGCGATGATCCAGCAGCTCGAGACCGAGCAGGCCGCGGTCGACGACTGTCTCGCTGCCGTCACCCGTCGACCCCGCGTGCTGATCGATATCGCCCCCGGGCTCAAGGTCGATTGCTGCCGCAGCAACTTCGACTCGGGCCTCGCCGACCTGGTGGCGTACGCACGGGGCGACAACATCGCCGCCGGCATGAGCCCTGGCACCGAGAACGTGCTCAATCCGGAAACCATTCTGTCCCGCGACCCCGACCTCATCATCGCCACCGCCGCGCAGTGGCCGAAGGGCGGCTCGATTCGCGCCGGCTTCGGCGTCGATGAGAGCGATACCCAGCGCGACATGGCCGATGTCGTGGCCCGTCGCCCGGGGTGGCCGGCGCTGTCGGCGGTCAACGACGGCGGCTTCCATGCGCTCTGGCATGGCTACCACCAGGGGCCGTTCTCGGTGGTGGCGCTGCAGGCCATTGCCGGCTGGCTCCATCCCCGTCAATGCGCGGCGCTCGCCCCCGAAGAGACCCTGGACTCGCTCTACCACCGGTTCATGCCGATCGATGCCAGCGGCACTTTCCAGGCGACCTACGCCGGCGACCCGCCTTGACGGCAACACCAACGACGGGTCTCGAGACCCGCGATAACGAGATCATTCCGGGAACCCCTGTCATGCGTATCACCTCCAGACTCTGCCAGTACTCGCCGATGGTGCTGGCGATGGCCGTGCTTTACCACCCCGCGGCGCAGGCCGCCGAGACCGGCGCCACGGCCCTCGACCCGCTGGTCGTCAAGGCGGCATCGGCGGCTCCGGTCGACGACACCTATCGCCCGGGCCCCACCAGCATGGTCACCGGTCGCGCCACCGACTTCCTGAGCCAGGCGCGCACGGTCGACCAGGTCAGCGCCCGGATGCTCGACGACATCGGTGCCGATTCGTTGACCGATGCCATGGGGTACGTCAACGGCATCACCCAGGGCAACACCATGGGCGGCACCGAGGCGGGCTTCATCAAACGGGGATTCGGCAGCAACAGCGACGGCTCGATCCTGCGCGACGGCATCCGCCAGCCGCGCAATACCTTTCCGCTATTCACCACCGAGCGGATCGAAGTGCTCAAGGGGCCGAGCTCGTTTCGTTACGGCATCCAGGAGCCCGGCGGGGTGGTCAACATCGTCAGCAAGAAGCCGCAATACGAGTGGGCGCGCACCATCAGCGGCAAGGGCACCTCTTTCGGCGGCGGCGATGCCAGCGTCGACGTCACCGGTCCGCTGGGCGACAGCGGCGCAGCGTTCCGGTTCATCGTCGGCCAGCAGGACGAGGAGTACTGGCGCGACTTCGGCAACAACCGCCAGACCGTGGTGGCGCCCTCGCTGAGCTGGGAGGACGACGACACCCGACTGTGGTTCGCCTACGAATATCGCGATTACGACCTGACCCTGGATCGCGGCACCGCCTTCGTCGACGGCGATCCCGTCGACGTGCCGCGCAAGCGCCGGTTCGACGAGAACTGGTCGCGGGTGACCGGCCACGATCAGTCGTTCACCGCTCGCTGGGAGCAGGATCTGAACGGCGCCTGGACCAGCCGCCTGACCTACGGCTGGAACCGGCGGCAGTACGACGATGGCCAGCCGCGAGTATTGAGCGTTGCCGAGGATGGCACCGCCAGGCGTCGCGCCGACGCCAATCATGGCTTCGACCGTCGCGTGATCTATACCGCCGCCGAGCTGCTGGGCGACGTCGAACTGGCCGGCATTCGCCACGAGATGACCGTCGGCATCGATCACGAGCGCCGCCGCGACTATCTCGCCGACCGTTATCGCGGCGCCACCGACACGATCTCGATCTACGATCCGAACCGCGGCGACCTGACTTTGGACGGCGCCACCTATCTCGACAGCACCAGTCATCGCCTCGACGAGATCGACACCACCGGCGCCTACGTCGACGACAACCTCCATCTGGGTGAACGCTGGATTCTCGGCCTGGGTGGGCGTTTTCAGCATACCGAGCAGTATGGCGGCCAGGGCCGCCCGTTCGTGGTCGAGACCGATACCCAGGATGATGTCTTCCTGCCCCACGCCAGCCTGCTCTACAGGCTGACGCCGCAGACTTCGCTCTACGCCAGTTACAGCGAATCGTTCGTGCCCAACCAACCCGACGCCGACACCGGCCAGCGCTTCGATCCGGAGGAGGGTCATGGCTGGGAAGCGGGGATCAAGCGTCGTTTCCTGGCCGACCGGCTGCAGGCCTCGCTGGCCTACTTCGAGATCACCAAGGAGAACGTCGTCGTCAGCGACAACGGCGTGTCGCGGGCGGTGGGCAAGAGCGGTTCGAAGGGGATCGAGCTCTCCGCCCAGGGGGAGTTGACCGACCGGCTGTCGATCCTCGCCAACTACGCCTATACCGATGCCGAGGTACTCGAGGACGCCGACGGCGGCACGGCCGGCAACGAGCTGCCCAACGTGGCGCGGCACACCGCTTCGCTGCTGCTGGCACGGGAGCGGGGGCTCGATCCCGACTTCGGGCGCTGGCGCGTCGGCGGCGGGGTGCGCTACGTCGGCAGCCGCGAGGGCGACGCCGACAACAGCTTCAGTCTCGACGACTACACCGTCGCCGACGCCTTCGTTGCCTGGGACAACGGCTGGCTGGGCGACAACACCCATCTGCAGCTCAACGTCCACAACCTGTTCGATACCACCTACTACCCCTCCAGCATCGGCGACACCCGGGTGGTGGTCGGCGAACCACTGGAGGTCACGCTGCAGGCCAGCGTGTCGTTCTAGTGTGTTGCCGAGTCCACGCCAGACAAGCGAACGGCCCGCTGGCGCCAAGCCAGCGGGCCGTTACGTCAGTGCCTGCGTGACGCGCGGAGCGTCGATCAGTTCAGCGTGGTCTTCCAGCTCAGCGATTCGCCGGCCTTATAGGGCACGAAGGTGTTGTCGCCTTCGCCCACCGATTCGGCGACCGGGGTCGGCTGGCGCGTCAGGGTGACGAGGCTTTCGTTCAGCGGCAGACCATAGAAACGGGGGCCGTTCTCGGAGCAGAAGGCTTCGAAGTGCTGGAGCGCGCCCTCCTGCTCGAACACGTCAGCGTAGACCGAGAGCGCAGCCTCGGCGTTGAACACCCCGGCGCAGCCGCAGGCGGTCTCCTTGGCGGCAGTGACGGGGGGGGCGGAATCGGTGCCGAGGAAGAAGCGCGGGTGGCCGCTGGCAACGGCCTGGCGCAGCGCCTGCTGATGCTCCTGGCGTTTCAGGATCGGCAGGCAGTAGAGGTGCGGGCGAATGCCGCCGACCAGCATGTCGTTGCGGTTCTGGGCCAGATGCTGGGGTGTCAGCGTGGCACCCAGGAATTCGTCGCCTTCCAGCACGAACTGGGCGGCGTCCCGGGTGGTGATGTGCTCGAACACCACCTTGAGCGCCGGGAACTGGCGGCGAATGTCGGTCATCACCTCGTCGATGAAGTGCTTCTCGCGATCGAAGATATCGATCTCGCCACGCGTCACTTCGCCATGCACCAGCAGCGGCATGCCGATCCGCTGCATCACTTCCAGCAGCGGGTAGACGTCGGTGATGCGCTTGACGCCGTGCTGGGAGTTGGTGGTGGCGTTGGCCGGGTAGAGCTTGGCGGCGGTGAACAGGCCGTCGGCGTGGCCGCGCTCCAGCGTCTCGCGGGAGACGCTCTCATTGAGATAGCAGGTCATCAGCGGGGTGAAGTCGTGGCCGGCGGGAGTCGCCGCCACGATCCGCTCGCGGTAGGCGCTGGCTGCCTCGATCGTGGTCACCGGCGGCACCAGATTGGGCATCACGATGGCGCGGGCAAACGTGCGGCTGGTATAGGGCAGCACCGTCTCGAGCACCTCGCCGTCACGCAGATGCAGGTGCCAGTCGTCGGGGCGGCGGATGCGAAGCGTGTCGGGCGAAGCGGTCATCGGGAACTCCTGGCAGTCGGTGGAACGAATCGGCGCTCATGATACCAGAGCCTGTCGCTCAGGCTGATCAGGCGTCCGACGATTCACCCTGACGCGACGGCCGCAGCAGCATGGCCAGCGCCACGCAGCAGAGCAGTGCCACCAGCAGCGCGAACAACAGCCCGGTCAGTTGCAGGCTGATGACGGAAGCCACCACGCCGATGCCGATCACCGGCAGCGAGATGGCGATGTAGGCCACCACGAAGAAGGTCGAGACCACCGATGCCTTGTGCTCCGCCGGGCTTGCCGCCGCGATGGCGCCCAACCCGGCACGGAAGGCGATGCCTTGGCCGATGCCGGCGACGACAGGGCCGACGATGAACCCCGTCAGCGTTTTCGCGCCGATGCCCCAGGCGATCAACAGCACGCCGATCAGCAAGACGCCGCAGCCGATCGGCAGACGCCGGGCCTCGGGCAACTTGTCCTGCACCATCTGCCCCAGGGTGGAGGCGATGAAGAGCAGCCCGGCCACGAAACCGATCAGCGCCGGATTGTGATGGCCAAGTTCCTTGCCGAGAAAGGCTGGCGTCACCGAGGTCGCGAAACCGCATACCATGAAGCCGGCAAAAGCGGCAATCGCCGCGGGGACGAAAACGCTGCGGACCCCTTCGGGCACGCCGAGCCGCTGCACGCTCAGCCGTATCCGCGCCGGTCGATCCACCGTCTCGGGCGCCCGCCAGAGGCAGAGCACGGCCAGCAGGACCAGGGCGAGGTGGACGACGTAGGGAAGGATCAACGGCATCGGGAACGCCACCGCCAGCACCCCAGCGAGCATCGGCCCCAACCCCAGCCCGCCCATGTTGGCCGCGGTGGCAACCAGCGGGCCGACCCGCTTCCAGGCGTCGGGCACCAGCTCCATCACCGCGACGGTGGCGGTACCGGTGAAGATGCCGGCCGAGATACCGGATAGCACGCGGCCGGTCAGGATCATGCCGAGACCGCCGGCATGCCAGAACACCACGTCGCTCAACGCCGAGGCGGCCAGACCAGCGAACAGCATCGGACGCCGCCCCAACTGATCCGACCAGCGTCCGGTCAGCAGCAGCGCGCCCATCACGCCGGCGGCGTAGACCGCGAAGATGATCGTGATCGTCAGCTGGGAGAAGCCGAACTGCTGCTGATAGATCGGGTAGAGCGGCGTCGGCATGGTGGTGCCGATCATGGTAAGCAAGAAGGCGAACGCGGCACCGATGAAGGCGACCGGGCTGCCGGTCGCCGCAGGTCGTGAAGAGGCCATGGAACTCCTTCGAAGTGGAATCGGGTTGGGCATCGTCGAGTGATCTCGAATGCCTGGCGAGACTCGCCGACCGCTACCATTCTAGCGCACGACCGAACCCGCCGGGCCGCCCCAATCGCTTCGATTCATGGCATACTGAGCCGCTTCACGCACTTCCTCACGGCCGTCTCGCCATGTCGCAAAGTACTTCCGCATCGCACGCCACCGCCACGCCGGCAGTCGGCACGCTCTACATCATTTCCGCGCCCTCCGGTGCCGGCAAGACCAGCCTGGTCCGCGCCCTGCTCCAGCGCAACGCGGGCATCGGCGTCTCGGTTTCCCACACCACGCGGGCGATGCGCCCCGGCGAGCAGGACGGCGTCAACTATCACTTCGTCGATCAGCCGGGGTTCGAGGCGATGGTCGAGCGCGGCGAATTCTTCGAGCACGCCTGGGTCTTCGACCGCCACTACGGCACTTCGCGGGTCGAGGTCGAGAAGCGCCTTGCCGTGGGCGAGGACGTGATTCTGGAAATCGACTGGCAGGGCGCCCGGCAGGTTCGCGAGCAGGCACCGGACGCGGAGTCGATCTTCATCCTGCCACCGTCGCGGGAAGCGCTGCGCGAGCGGCTTTCCGGGCGGGGCACCGACGCCGAGGCAGTGATCGAACGGCGCATGCGTGACGCGGTCAGCGAGATGTCGCATTACGACGAGTACGGGCATGTCATCATCAACGACACTTTCGAGCACGCCCTGACCGAGCTCGAGTGCATCGTTCATGCACGCCGGTCGCGCCTCGAAAAGATGCGGGCACGTCATGCGACGCTGCTCGACGAGCTGCTGAACGGCCTCGACTGAACCGCCACCGGCGGGCTGCTGCCGGTCGTTGCGCGCTCTTGTCACGCGTTGAGGACTCTTGTCACTCGTTGAGGGCTCTTGCCGCGCGTGGAGGGCTCTTGCCGCGCGGTGAGGGCTCTTGCCGCGCGTTGAGGACTCTTGCCGCGCGTTGAGGACTCTTGTCAGACAACGCGCGACTCCAGTAGACTGCTCGGTCCCGCAGACCCCGCAATCCGGGGCGCGTTCACCCATTTCTGGCAGGGCTACCCTCATGGCACGAGTGACCGTCGAAGATTGTCTGGACCACATCGAGAACCGTTTCAAGCTGGTAATGATCTCGTCCCAACGCGCCCGCCAGCTCGCGCGCGGCTCCCGCGATGCGCTGCTGCCGTGGGAAAACGACAAGCCGACCGTCATGGCACTGCGCGAAATCGCCACCGGCCAGATCGGCGACAGCATTCTCGACGAGCCGGTCGAAGCCGCGCCGCCGCGCCCGCGTCCCGAGCCGACCCAGGAATACGACATCTGAGCCAGCCTCCTGGCATGACCGAGGGCTACCGGGCCGTTGGCGTGATCCCCATGGAGCCGGTTGCCGGACGGACAATGAAAAACGGGTCGTTAACGAAAAAATAGGCGCGCCGCATGTTCACCATCGATGACCTGGCCGATCGCCTCGGCGGCTATCTCCCCGACGACGAGATTCAGCTGGTCAAACGCGCCTTCTACTATGCCGAACAGGCCCACGACGGCCAGCAGCGCCGCTCCGGCGAGCCCTACGTCACCCACCCGCTCGCCGTCGCAAATATCCTCGCCAACATGCACATGGACCATCAGAGCCTGATGGCCGCCATGCTGCACG
>NZ_CEXLVS010000012.1:0-32640 GCF_982684285.1 Salinicola sp.
GCCCGAATCTCCTCCTCGCTGGCCATGGTCAACGGCGCCGCGACGGCGTCGAGGTTCTCGGCCTTGATCTCGTTGAGCTGATGGTCGCCACGCACCATCAGCGCGATCAGGCCGCCGCCGGCGGCATGCACGATCAACGTCTTGACGGTCTTCTCGATGGGCAGGCCGAACCCATCGACCAGCGCCGCGATCGTGCGAACGCCGGGCGTGGGCACCTGGCGCATCGTTTCCTGCGGGGCAGCGCGCTCGGCGCCCGCGGGCGGCAGCGCCTCGGCCTTCTCGATATTGGCGGCGTAGTCCGAGCCGGTGGAGAAGACCACCGCGTCCTCGCCGGAATCGGCCAGCACGTGGAACTCGTGCGAGCCGGTACCGCCGATGGAGCCGTTGTCGGCCAGTACCGGACGGAAATCGAGGCCCAGGCGGGTGAAGATCCGGACGTAGGCGTCGTACATGCGCTGATAGGACGCCTTGAGACCGTCTTCGTCGGTATCGAACGAGTAGGCGTCCTTCATGATGAATTCGCGCGAACGCATGACACCGAAGCGGGGGCGGATCTCGTCGCGAAACTTGGTCTGGATCTGGTAGAAGTTGGTCGGCAACTGCTTGTAGCTGCCGATCTCGCGACGCACCAGGTCGGTGATGACCTCTTCATGGGTCGGGCCCACGCAGTAGTCGCGCTGATGACGATCCTTGAGGCGCAGCAGTTCGGGACCGTACTCGTCCCAGCGGCCGGACTCCTGCCATAGCTCCGCGGGCTGTACCGCGGGCATCAGCACCTCCTGCGCACCGGCCCGATCCATCTCCTCGCGAACGATGCGCTCGACCTTGCGCAGCGTCCTCACCCCCACTGGCAGCCAGGTGTAGAGCCCCGATGTCAGGCGTCGGATCATGCCGGCTCGCAACATCAGTTGATGGCTGACGATCTCCGCGTCCGCCGGAGTTTCCTTGAGGGTCGAGATCTGTAATTGGCTGGCACGCATTGGGTGTTCTTTCCTGTATTCATCGGCGTCGAGCGGAACGCGCCTGTAGGGACATGGCGTGATCTGCAGTCGTTCTCAGGCTGGCCAGTATAGAGATGGGAACTGCCGACGGGGAGGGGCCGACGCTAAAAAGCTCCGTCCCCCGGCCAGTGCGAACCCGACGGTAAGATTGGCCTTTCCACTCCCGCAATCTTTTCTATAGTGAAAGTCAGGGTCGCATCCGGCGTCGTCGGAGAGGCGAGCGGAACAGGACACCATCGAACATCCGTCGTTGGCGGCCCGCGCCGGAAGGAGGTGTTTCATGATTCATCACGTCTGGGGACTGCTCACGCATCCCAATCGCGAGTGGCAACAGATCCGCGGCGAGAACGAGACCGTGTCGCACTTCTACGGTTCCCACGTGCTGCTGATGGCCGCCATTCCGGTGGTCTGCGCTTTCATCGGCACGACAGTGGTGGGTTGGCACTTCGGCACCACGGAGACCGGGATGGCGAAGACGGTGAGCGTATCGCCATCGACGGCCGTGCTGCTGGCCATCATCTTCTATGCGCTGATTCTGGGTGCCGTGTGGCTGATGGGGAACGTCATCCACTGGCTGGCGCGCCGCTATCCCGAGCGTCCCGACTTGAGCCATTGCGTCGTGTTCGCGGGATACATGGCGACACCCATGTTCCTGAGCGGCGTGGTGGCGCTCTATCCACTGGTGTGGCTGTGCCTGCTGGCCGGCATCGCAGGGCTCTGTTACACGGTGTATCTCGTCTATGCGGGACTGCCGTCGTTCCTGGGCATCGATCAGCACGAGGGGCTGCGGGCCTCGAGCGCCGCGCTCGCCATTGGCGTGCTGGTGCTGGAAGCCCTGCTGGCCATTACCGTGCTGCTGTGGGGTTACGGCGCATCACTGGTCTGATCCGGTAGTCCAGCGCCTGTCGAGGCGCCCGACCGGAGTTCGGGCGCCACTTCTGGAGACGCTCGGCCAGGTTCGATGCCTGGACGGATGGTGGGTGATGGATTAGGTTACCTTGCGTCACCAACTGTCACTGGAACTCTTCAATGCTTTCTCTGTTGCGACGTCTCGTGGTGGGCGCGGTCGTGTCCGGGCTCGTCCTCTCGCTTGCCGGTTGCGGTACGCTTTTCTATCCCGAGCGCAAGGGCCAGCTCCAGGGTCGCATCGATCCTGGCGTGGCGATTGCCGATGGGTTGGGACTGCTGCTGTTCATCATCCCCGGCGTGATTGCCTACGCGGTGGACTTCTCCAACAACACCATCTATCTGCCGGGTTCCGCCGACGCCTCGGTCGATCGCGTCCACTACGACGGCCAACTGGACAGCGCATCGCTCGCTACCTTGATCGAGACGCGTACCGGGAAAGATATCGAGGCCGGGGGGCCCGCGGTGGTGGAGCGGGTGGAAAACCTGGATCAGGCCTTCTCCAGAATCGAATTTGATCGTCGCAACACGATGGACTCGTGAGTCCGCCGCAGTTTGCTAATCTGCTCGTCCGGTGTCTGGAATCTTTCCAGCGTCGGCCTTGCCGCGCCACCGATAGGGAGATTGGTCATGCGTACGTTCGAATGCCATCACTGCAATCCGCCGAGTCGGCTCTTCTTCGATAACACCCGGTGCATCGTTTGCGATGCCGAAGTGGGCTGGTGCCCTTCGTGCCGAGCCATAGCGGCGATGATCCCGGACAGCGAAGTCGGCTACCGTTGCGCCAACCCGGGGTGCGGCCTGGCCCTGGTCAAGTGCTTCAACTTCGCCAGCGAGGGCGTCTGCAACCGGATGCAGACCCCGGAAGATCACGCGGCTTACGGTGGGCTTTGCGACTGCTGCCGACACAACGCGGTGATCCCCGATCTCTCGGTCGAGGGCCATCGGGCGCGCTGGGCAGCCCTGGAAGCCGCCAAGCGGCGGCTCTTCTACACTCTGGATCTGATCGGCCTGCCGCATCCCGCTCCACAAGACGAATCGCCGTTGCCGCTCAGTTTCGCGTTCATGGCCGATGCCATGCCGGACGCAGGCCTGTGGCGATCGACCGGCAGTGGCGAGAAGGTCTACACCGGCCATGCCCAGGGGTTGATCACGATCAATCTGAAGGAGACCGACGACGCGGAGCGTGAGCGCCTGCGCGTCGACATGAACGAGTCCCACCGGACCCTGATCGGCCACTTCCGTCACGAGATCGGCCACTATTACTGGGATCTGCTGATCAAGGGGCAGGACGAGGAGGGGAGCCGTGCCGTCTTCGGCGATCACGACGACCCGACCTATGCCGAGGCGCTGGAGCGCTACTACGAGCAGGGGCCGGCGCCGGACTGGCCGGCATCCCATGTCTCGGCCTATGCGACCATGCACGCCTGGGAGGATTTCGCCGAAACCTTTGCCGCTTACCAGGACATCGTCGCCGTGCTGGACACGGGTGACAATCTCGGCATGCGCCGTGCCGAGCACGATGGCGGCATCGACGGCATGATCCTGGCCTACCAGCAGATCGGCCTCGCGTTGAACGAGCTCAATCGCGAGATGGGGTTGCTGGACATGGTGCCGCTGATCATTACGCCACCGATCCGCGACAAGCTCCATTACGTCCATGAAGTGGTGTCGCGAGGCGCAATGACGGCCCACGGCTGAAGGCTGCCTCAAACGCTGGCGGAGGCGAAACGACGGGTGACCCGATGAGGTGATCTCATCGGGTCATACGGGCTGGCTGATGCAGCCGTCTCGGCTGCGGTTCTGCCGGAAGGTGTCGAATCCGGCGGTCGTTCCGATCAGTCGTCGTCATCGTCGTCCAGCATCGCCTGCTCTTGGGTTTGCGACGACTTGACCGGCCGTTCGCTCACCGCGAAGTAGGCGCTGGCGATCGCTTCGTGGAGATTGTTGAAGCCGATCTGGAACTCGTCGATCAACCGGTGCAACTGATCCGGAGCCCGTGCCAGCGACTGCACGTCCGCTTCGGCGACTTCCGCGCGGACCAGGGCGGCGACCGCCAGCGGCCGGTCGTGATTGGGCAGCGACTGCAGCTCCCAACTGACCTCCTCCAGGCTGCGCAGCACGGACCGGGGCAGCGCGCGATTCTGCAGCAGAAAGCGCAGTACGTCCGGTCCTCTCACCCGCAGTCTCACGTTCTGGCGATACATCTGATAGGCCGTCAGCGACTTGAGCACGCTCATCCACTGCAGGTGTTCGAACGGAATCAGCTCCTCGGGGTTGCGGGGGAGCAGGTTGCCGGAGCGCACATCGATGATCCGCGTGGTCATGTCGGCGCGCTCGAGATGGCGCCCCAGCGAGAGGAACGTGCGGGCTTCGGTATGGCTCAAGGTGCCCTCGATCAAGCCGGTCAACGTCTGGCACGCCCGGGTGACGCTCTTGAGAAATCCATCGCGCTGGCGAGGTTTCATGCCGGCCTGGGTCTGTTCGCTGATCTCCAGATAGCAGTGATTGATCTCTTCCCAGATTTCCCGTGGCACCACGTCGCGGGTGGTGCGCAGGTTTTCCCGGGCGTTGGCCAGTGACGACAGGATCGAGCTGTCGTGTTCGCGTGACAGGCAGAGGAAGTCCACCACATTGCGCTCGTTGCGTTCGTCGAACAGCGTATCGAAGACCTCGCCACTGCCGGTGATGTCGATCAGCGTCGACCAGCTCAGCGCCGCCTTGCCGGGCATGTCGAGAAGCAGGTTGCTGTTGACGCTGATCAGCCGGGCAGTGTCCTCCGCGCGTTCGACGTAGCGTGCCAGCCAGTATAGGTTCTCGGCGACTCGTGACAGCATGGCCTCACTCCCCCTCGGTTTCGACGATCCAGGTGTCCTTGCTGCCACCGCCCTGGGAAGAGTTGACGACCAGCGAGTCCTTGACCAGCGCCACGCGCGTCAATCCACCCATGGTGACGTGGGTTTCGGGGCCGGACAGGATGAACGGCCGCAGATCGACGTGGCGGGGCTCCGGAGCGCCGTCGAACAGCGTCGGCGCGGTGGACAGGGCAAGCGTGGGCTGCGCCATGTAGTTGCGCGGATCGGCCTCGATGCGCCTGGCGAACTCCCGACGCTCCTCCTCGGTTGCCCGCGGGCCGATCAGCATGCCGTATCCGCCCGACTCGTTGGCGGGTTTGACCACCAGCTCGTCGAGGTGATCGAGCACGTAGCGGCGGTCCTCCTCGAGCATGCAGAGGTAGCTGGGCACGTTGGGGATGGTCGGCTCCTGGTCGAGATAGTACTTGATCAGCCTGGGCACGAAGGCGTAGACCACCTTGTCGTCGGCGACGCCGGCGCCGGGGGCGTTGGCCAGCGCCACCTTCCCCGCCCGCCAGGCGCGCAGCAGCCCCGGCGTGCCGAGCAGGGAATCCGGATGGAAAGCCTCCGGATCCAGGAAAAGATCGTCGACGCGCCGATAGATCACATCGACCCGCTTGAGCCCATCGACGGTGTGCATGTGCACGATATCGTCATCGTCCACCATCAGATCGGATCCCTGGACCAGCTCGACCCCCATCTGCTGGGCGAGATAGGCGTGCTCGTAGTAGGCCGAGTTGTAGATGCCGGGGGTCAGGACCACGATCTGCGGTTCATCGTTGGGGCGGGGCGACATGCTGGCCAGCATGTCGTAGAGCTGGGCGGGATAGTCGTCGACCGGAAGAATGCGGCCGGTCTCGAACAGCTCGGGCAGCACCCGCTTGGTGACGTTGCGGTTCTCCAGCATGTAAGAGACACCGGAGGGCACCCGCAGGTTGTCCTCGAGCACGTAGATCGTCCCATCGCCATCGCGAACCAGGTCGGAACCGCAGATATGGGCCCAGACGCCATGGGGCGGGTCGATCCCCCTGCACTGGGGGCGGAAGTTGACCGACTGGGCCAGGACTTCCCTGGGCAGTATGCCGTCCTTGACGACCCGCTGATCATGGTAGAGATCGTCGATGAACAGGTTCAGCGCATCGACGCGCTGCTTGAGCCCCGCCTCCACGATGCGCCACTCGTTGGCAGGGATGATGCGGGGGACGATGTCGAAGGGCCAGGCCCGGTCGATGGTGCTGCCCTCGGAGTAGACGGTGAAGGTGATTCCCATGGTGCGGATGGCGACTTCCGCGGCGATCTTGCGTTCGTTGAGCTCCTTGGAGGTGAAGCTGGCGAGGATGTCGCAGAGCGGCTTGGCCGCTTCCCGGGGGACGCCATTGGTGCTGAGCAGTTCGTCGTAGAAGTGCTGGTTCGAATAGTGCGTCCAATCCACATTGGCCATGGGGGGGGACTCCTGTCGGCGGGGTCGAAGACGCATTTGTTGAGTGTTGTCGCGTCGCCCATTGCGGCAAAACCGTGTATATAAAGAGACGGCATGCACGATCAAGCATAGTGAGGGGCCTATGTCGCTGTCACGCTAAATGCCCACGCTGTTAGCCTGAATTTGCTCAATCCTGCGTCGCGGAGCCCACGACGAGCCCCTCATTCGACCGAAGAGATCGCCATGACCCTACGTGTTGCGCTGTCTCACCGTACCTCCTACGTGTTCGATCGTCCGGTCACTCTCTCCCCGCACCTGATTCGGCTGCGGCCTGCGCCGCACTGCCGCACGCCGATCGAAGCCTACTCGCTGGATATCTCGGCCAAGCCGCACTTTCTCAATTGGCAGCAGGATCCCTTCGGCAACTTCATCGCCCGGGTGGTATTTCCCGAGCCACTGACGCGACTCGAGATAGCGGTCGAAGTGATCGCGCCAATGACGGTGGTCAACCCGTTCGACTTTTTCGTCGAGGACTACGCCGAGCGTTACCCGTTCGACTACCCGGAAGCGCTACGCAAGGAGTTGGCGCCATACCTGGAGATTCGGGAGCACGGCGGGCGATTGGCGGCCTGGTTGGCCGAGGTTCCCCAGGGCGACTTCGCCATTGCCGATTTCCTGGTGCGGCTCAATCAGCGCCTGCAGCAGGACGTTCGATACCTGGTGAGGATGGAACCGGGCGTACAGAGCGCGGAGGAGACCCTGGAGAAGGCCTGCGGTTCGTGCCGGGACTCCGCCTGGCTGCTGGTCCAGATCGCCCGCCACCTCGGCCTGGCGGCGCGTTTCGTCTCCGGTTATCTGGTGCAACTGACGGCGGACGTCAAAGCACTGGAGGGCCCGTCAGGCACCGATACCGACTTCACCGATCTCCATGCCTGGACCGAGGTGTTCGTCCCCGGCGCCGGGTGGATCGGGCTCGACCCGACTTCGGGCCTGCTGGCGGGCGAGGGGCACATTCCGCTGGCCGCGACACCCGAACCGACCAGCGCCTCGCCGATCGTCGGCTACTCCGACGAGTGCGAGGTGACGTTCGACTTCGCCATGAGTGTGGAGCGCATACACGAGGATCCCCGCGTCACCCGACCCTACAGCGAGGAACAGTGGCGCGCGATCGACCGGCTCGGCGAGCAGGTGGACCGCCGCCTGGAGGCCGGCGACGTACGCTTGACCATGGGGGGCGAGCCGACGTTCGTCTCCATCGACGACATGGAAGCCGACGAGTGGAACACGGCCGCTCAGGGCGCGACCAAGCGCAAGCTCTCCGGCCAGTTGCTCAAACGCCTGCGTCGCGCCTTCGCGCCCGGTGGCCTGCTGCACTATCGCCAGGGCAAGTGGTATCCGGGCGAGCCGTTGCCGCGCTGGGCGCTGGCCTGCTACTGGCGTGAGGACGGCGTGCCGGTATGGCGCGACGAGCGCTGGCTGGCGGACGAGAGCGCCGTGCCCGGCTACGCCGCCGCGGATGCGTTGCGCTTCGGCGAGGCGCTGGCGGTGCAGTTGGGCGTCGACCCGAACCACCTGCTGCCGGGATACGAGGATGCCTTCTACTACCTGTGGCGCGAGCAGACGCTGGCGGTGGACCTGGATCCTCGCCAGCACGATCTCGACGACGACGAGGAGCGCCGTCGTCTGGCCCGGCTCCTGGAGAGCGGGCTCAGCAAAGTGACGGGGTATGCGCTACCGCTGCGCTACGCCCCTCGGCTGGATGGCTGGCAGAGCGGGACGTGGCCGCTGCGGCGCGATCACCTCTACCTGATTCCCGGCGACTCGCCGATGGGGCTGCGGCTGCCGCTGTCGTCGCTACCCCAGGCGGCGTTCCGGGGTGTCGACCAGCCGCGGTCGCTGTGGGCGCCGCCAGTGGCCATGGCCGACCCGCACGGCGGCGTGACGCGCCGTTACCACGCGGTGAGACACGCGACGGCGAGGCCTGACGCGGAGGAAACCGATGCGCAGCGGGAGAACGCCGAGAGCCTGCCCTATAACGCGCTGAACGGCCGCCATCGCGCTGACGTGGACTCCGCCGCCGCTGCGCCCAACGACCAGCCCGACGTCATCGGCACGACTCTGTGCCTGGAAGCGCGTGACGGGCAGCTCTATGTCTTCGTGCCGCCAGTCGCCGAGATCGACCACTATCTGGCGTTGATCGCGGCGATCGAGCAGACGGCTGCGGAGCTCGAGATGCCCGTGTTCATCGAGGGCTATCCGCCGCCCGCCGATTCCCGGCTCAGGCAGTTCATGATCACCCCGGATCCCGGCGTGATCGAGGTCAATGTCATGCCGGCGCCGAGCTGGGAGGCGCTGGTCTTCCAGACCGAGACTCTCTACGAGGAGGCCAGGCAGACACGTCTGGGTGCCGAAAAATTCATGCTCGACGGTCGCCACACCGGCACCGGTGGCGGCAACCACGTCACCCTGGGCGGAGCGACCCCGGCGGATTCGCCGTTTCTGCGACGGCCGGCGCTGCTGGGCAGCCTGGTCAGTTACTGGCAGCGTCACCCGGTACTCTCCTATCTCTTTTCGGGGCTGTTCGTCGGCCCCACCAGCCAGGCTCCACGCGTGGACGAAGCGCGCCACGAATCGCTCCACGAGCTCGAGATCGCGCTGGGCCAGTTGCGCCGGGAAGAGACCCCGCAACCCTGGCTGGTGGACCGGCTCTTCCGCCACCTGCTGACCGATCTCACCGGCAATACCCACCGCGCCGAATTCTGCATCGACAAGCTCTACTCGCCGGACAGCGACACCGGCCGGCTGGGGCTGCTCGAGCTGCGCGGATTCGAGATGCCGCCGCATCCGCGCATGAGCCTGATGCAGGGCTTGCTGATCCGCGCGCTGGTCGTGCGTTTTTGGGATCGGCCGGCGTACGGCAACCTGGTGCGCTGGGGCACGGCGCTGCACGACCGCTGGATGCTGCCTGACTATCTCTGGCGCGATCTGGAGGAGATACTGGTCGATCTCGGCAACGATGGACTGGCCTTCGAGCTGGCTTGGTTCGCCCCGTTTCTGGAATTCCGCTGCCCGGTTCTCGGGCGCGTGCAGTATCAGGGTGTCGAGCTGGAGCTACGCCAGGCGATCGAACCGTGGCATGTGCTCGGCGAGGAGGCCGCCGGCGGTGGCACCTCGCGCTACGTGGACTCTTCGGTGGAGCGGCTGCAGGTGAAGGTGGGCGGCATGAGCGGCGATCGCTACGTGGTGACCTGCAATGGACATCGCGTGCCGTTGAGAGCGACGGAGCGCAATGGCGAGGCGGTGGCCGGGGTACGCTACCGCGCCTGGCAGCCGCCGTCGGCGCTCCATCCCCTGATACCGGTTCATGCGCCGCTGGTGTTCGACATCGTCGATACCTGGAATCGGCGCTCGATCGGTGGCTGCACCTATCATGTCGCGCATCCGGCCGGGCGCAACTTCGAGGATTTCCCGGTCAATGCCAACGAGGCCGAGGCGAGGCGCCTGGCCCGATTTCTGCCCCATGGCCATCGGCAGGGCATCCACGACGTGCCCGACTGGTCGGTCAGCGCGGATTATCCGTTCACCCTGGACTTGCGTGAACGGACGACGGGAATCGGCTAGTCTCTCTCCCGGCGCGCCGTCCGTCGGGTGCGTGCATTTTTGAGTCGGGCGTTTGGCAGTCGAACGCTCCGAGATCGAAAGAGGAGGTCGGCGATCTGGCCGACCCCACGGCACCGGCAGGAGCCTGGTGATCACCGGCCGCTGGGAAGGAGTCCCGGCGCATACGTAGACAAAAGAGATGATGGTGGTAACCGAGACGCTCCGCGCTCCCTGGTTGAAAACCTACGCCCCCGGCGATGTCCACGACGCGCTGGTCGCTTCCGATGGCTCGGTGCGCCGGCGCTGGCTGCCGCTGCTGCACCAGTTGGGGCAACTGGGGCGGGAGTCGCTGGTCCAGCGGGCGGAGGAAGTGCAGCACCTGTTGCACGAGAATGGCGTGACCTACAACCTGCCCATTGATGAAGCGGGCAGTCGCCGCCAGTGGTGGCTGGATCCGCTGCCCCTGGTCATCTCGCCCCGGGAATGGAAACGTCTCGAGCAGGGGTTGCGCCAGCGCAGCCGGCTGCTGGCCGCCGTGCTCAAGGACATGTACGGGCCCCGCCGGATGCTGGCGGAAGGCATCCTGCCGGCCGATGCGCTGTATGCCAATCCCGCCTTCCTACTGCCTTGCGATCGGCTCTTCGGCGACGACGACCCCGGGTTGCTGCTGCATGGCGTGGATCTCGCCCGGAGTGCCGAGGGCCAGTGGCAGGTGCTGGCCGACCGTGTCCAGTCCCCGTCGGGCATGGGTTTCGCCCTCGAGAACCGTATCGCCATGGCACGCGCACTGCCGGATCTCTACCGCAATGCGCCGCTGAAGCGGCTTGCCGGTTTTCTCGGCGCGCAGCATCACTCGCTGTCGTCGTTGTCGCGGCTCAATCTCGATCATCCCACCATTGCACTGCTGGCGCCCGGGCCTGGCCACGACAGCTATTTCGAGCACGCCTACCTGGCCAACTACCTCAATCTGGCGCTGGTGGAGGGTGGCGACCTGGTGGTGCGGGATTCGCGGCTCTGGATGCGCACGCTCGGCGGCCTCCAACCCGTCGACGTGTTGCTGCGTCATATCGGCGATGATTGGATGGATCCCCTGGAGCTGCGAGGCGACTCGCTGATCGGCGTGCCCGGCCTGCTGGAGGCGATCCGTACGGGGGGCGTCGGGGTTGCCAATCCGCCGGGCGTGGGGGCGCTGGAGCACCCCCTGATCGCCGCCTACCTGCCGGCATTGTGCGAGCGGCTCCTCGGCGAGACGTTGCAGATCGGAAGTGCCGAACGCCACTGGTGCGGGCAGCCGGAAGGGCTCGCCTGGGCGATGGCGGGTTTCGAGACGCTGAGCTTCCAGCGCCTCGAGGGGGATCGGATGCGAGTCTCTCCCGCTGACCTGAGCGAAGAGGCGGCGGGAAGGTTGCGCCAGTCGATCATCGCCCAGCCGGATCGATACGTGGCCCAGCAGCCGCTGGTGACGGCCACCGCGCCGTTCTTCAGTCGCGACTGCGCCCAGCTGGAGCCCTCGACATTCAACGTGCGCTGCTTCAGCCAGGCGGTCTTCGACGCGGACTACCGCTTCAGCGACTATGAAGTAATGCCCGGTGGCGTGGCCTGGCAAGGCGCGCCGGATACCGCGATGCGGTCCAGCCAGTGCGTCAAGGATGTATGGGTCACCGCATACGAGCCGCAGCCTCATGTCAGCCGACTGCGACGCTCGCGGCAGCCGCTGGTGGTAACGCGGGACGGTGCCGACCTGCCAAGTCGTGTTGCCGACAGCCTGTTCTGGGTGGGGCGTTACGGGGAGCGTCTCGATGGTCGCTCCCGGCTGCTGCGCGAAGCGCTCTACCGACTGTTCGAGCAGGATCAGGAAGGGCTGGCGGACGAGACACTGGCCGATATCCTGCACCTGATGGAGCCCGAGGCCCCGTTGCCCGACGAGACGCCGGTGGAACGCTTCGCCGCGCATCGCGAGCGGCTACTGGCGCTGTTCCAGCAGGATCGGGAAGGTAGCCTGCCGACACTCGTCTCGCGCATGGCCAACAACTGCCGCGCGGTACGCGATCATCTCGGTGACGATGCCTGGCGGGTCTTCAACCAGTTGCGCCAGGAATCGAGCCGCCTGCCGCACGCGGGTATCGATCAGGGGCGCCGTTCGGTCGAGACGGTGATCACGCAACTGGCCGCCTTCTTCGGGCTGTGCAACGAGACCATGCCCCACCATTTCGGTTGGCGTTTCATGGATATAGGGCGTTTTCTCGAGCGTTCCCTGGGGACTCTGACGCTATTGCGGCTGGCGTTGATCGATTCGGCGCATGCCGGCGAGGCGCTGTGGGACGTGGTGCTGGCCACGACCGACAACGCGACGGCCTATCGGCGACGGTACCGAAGTGAGCTGCATCCCGCAGCCATTCTCGACCTGCTTTTGTTCGACGAGGCCAATCCGCGCTCGGTGGGCTACATGTTCAAGCGCCTGGAGCGCCAGATCGAGCGCCTGCCGCAGCCCAGCAACACCCCGTACAGGAGCGACGAGGCCCGCCTGCTGATCCAGGCGCGCTCGGCGCTGCATCTGGCCGATCTGGAGCAGCTGTCGAGGCTGGATGAGGACGCCGCCGCCAGGCAGGCGCTCGGGGCGCTGCTGGATGCGCTGGCCGAACCTCTCGGTGGTCTGTCGCTGGCCATCGAGCACAGCCATTTCAGCCACGTCGAGATGCCGCGTCAGTTGGTTCCCATGCAGGCGCCGTAGGCGGCGCCCGCCGGGATCTCTCGCCGCGCCGTTCGTTACAGGATCCGCCATGCGTTATCGTGTCCGCCACTCGACCCGTTACGACTACGCCTCGCCAGTGTCGCTCTGCCACAACGAAGCGCGCGTGGTGCCGCGGGCGCTTGCCTGGCAGAAGGTCGATGATACCCGACTCGATATCGTCCCGCGGCCCGCAGTCAGCCATCAGCGTGTCGACTTCTTCGGCAATCTCGTCTCCTTCTTCAGCGTCCAGGAGGTTCACACGGCACTGTCGGTCACGGCCGTCACCAGCCTGGAGACGGGAGGGCGGCCGCTGCCGCCGAGGGAGATCGGCGACTGGCAGTCGGCGGCACGTCACGCCAGCCGTACGCCGGAGCTGCGCCAGTTCCAGCTGGATTCCCCCTTCATCGCGAGAGAGACCGCGCTGCGTGCATTCGCCGCGCCCAGTTTCCCGGTCGGCCGGGCGTTGCTGGACGGCGTCGACGATCTCAATCGCAGGATTTTCGAGAACTTCACCTACGATCCCGAGTTCTCGTCCCTGGCCACCCCGGTGCTGGCGGTGCTCGAGGCGCGGCGCGGCGTCTGCCAGGACTTCGCGCACCTGATGATCGGTTGCCTGCGCTCCCTGGGGCTGTCGGCGCGCTATGTCAGCGGTTATCTGGAGACGCTGCCACCGCCCGGGCAGCCGCGCCTGGTCGGCGCCGATGCCTCGCATGCCTGGGTGGCGGTGCACGTACCGAACTGGGGATGGCTGGAGTACGACCCTACCAATGGCACTCTGCCGGGGGAGCGCCACCTCGTACTGGGGTGGGGGCGAGACTACGGGGACGTGCCGCCGCTCAAGGGTGTCATGAACGGGGGCGGCGCCCACCAGCTCGACGTGGCGGTGGATGTGGAGCCGATCGACGGTCCCGAGGATGGCTTCCGGCAGGGTGCCTTGAGCGGTATCTGACGTCAGTTCCGACGCTGGCCGGACGCGGCGATCAGCGTCGACATGCCGGCCACGAGACCCCAGAACGCGGCACCCACGCCGAACAGCGTCACGCCGGATCCGGTGACCAGGAACGTCACCAGGGCCGCCTCACGCTGATGCGCCTCCAGCAGCGCGCGATGGAGACTGCTGCCGATGGTCGGTAGAAGCGCGAGTCCGGCTATCGCCAGCACGAGTCCCTTGGGCAGGGCGTCGAAGAGCGTGCCGATCGAGCCGCCGAAGAGCCCCGCCAGCAGGTAGAACCCCCCGGCGCATATCGCCGCGGGATAACGTCTGTCGGTGTCCGGATGGACATCCGGCCCCATGCAGATGGCCGCTGTGATGGCTGCCAGGCAGATGCTGAATGCGCCGAACGGGGCCAGCAGCAGCGTTGCCAGCCCGGTCCAGATCATCAATGGCGACACCGGGGTATCGTATCCGGCAGCCCGCAGTGTCGCCACGCCGGGCGCGTTTTGGGAGGCCATCGTCACCACGAAGAGTGGAATGCCCACGCCGATCAGGCTCGACAGCGAGAAGGTCGGCCAGATCGGCTGTGGCAGCGTCAGGATCAGGCGTGTCTCCGCCGCGTCGATCCTGCCCAGCAGAGCGGCGACGCCGAGCCCCACCAGCAGCACGAGCAGGATGGCGTAACGTTGCAGCCAGCGCCGGGCGGCGAGATAGCTCAGAAACATCGACGACACCAGGATGAAATCGGTTTCCATCGATCCAAAGGCGTCCAGGCCGAAGCGCAGCAGCACACCTGCCAGCATGGCGGCGGCGATGGGCTGCGGGATGATCTGCATCAGTCTGGCAAACCACCCGGTGACGCCACAGACGACGACCAGCGCGGCACTGAACAGAAAGATGCCGATGGCTTCGCTCAATGGTAGGCCGGGCAGGCTGGTGGCCAGCAGGGCGGCGCCCGGCGTTGACCAGGCCGTCAGGATCGGTTGCCGGAAGTGCAGCGAGAGGCCGATCGAAGTGATGCCCATGGCGAGGCCGAGCGCGCTCAGCCAGCCACCGATCTGCACCGGTGACGCGCCTGCCGCCGAGGCTGCCTGGAAGATGATCACCGCGGAGCTGGTGTAGCCGACCAGCACCGCGACGAATCCCGCCGTGATGTGCGAGGCGGTGAGGAGCGGCGGAGTGGAACGGCGCTCGGCCGGGAGACGTGCCATGTCGATGCCCAAGATCGAAGTGTGATGTGCGTTATAACGTACGACACGGGTTTCGACAATGTCCGTCATTGCGCACGATACTGGCGCAGTGGCACACAGAACTGGCGTGGCACACAGGAAAGTATTCAGGGCGTCGGGTCGAGACCTGGCACCAGGGCGGTGTAGGCATCGGGAGGGATCATGAGTCCAGATCTTGCGGCTATCGGTCAGCGCATGAAGCAGTTTCGCGGTGAGCGCGGCCTGAGTCTCGACCGGGTCGCCAGGCTCTGTGGTGTCAGCAAGGCGATGCTGGGGCAGATCGAGCGGGGCGAGTCGACCCCGACCATCGCGACGCTGTGGAAGATCGCCAGCGGCCTTCAGGCGCCGCTGTCGCGGTTTCTGGTCGGTGAAAGCGGTGTGGTGCATCGACCGGCGTCACCCGCCAGGCACCAGGATGCCTCCGGCATGATCGTCACGCCGCTGTTCGCGTTCGATCCGCTCCTGGGGTTCGAGATGTTCGCGATCGAGCTGCCGCAGGGCTGCCTGAGCGAGTCGTCGCCGCATGCTCCGGGGGTGATCGAGCATGTGGTCGTACTGGAAGGTGAGATGGAGCTCTTCGTCGAAGGGGGGTGGCAAACCCTGGGGGCAGGGGAAGTGCTGCGCTTCGCGGCGGACCAGCCGCACGGGTATCGCAACCGGGGGCCGGCGACAGCGAAGGTTCACGATCTGGTTCACTATCCTTTCAGCGCATGAGTCGTTGTGCCCGAGGGCTGGCGACCGCCTCCTGCGCCGGCGTGACGCAGCCCGACGGCGGCGCCAGATCGGACGCCATCAGTTCCTGCGGTCGATAGCGGGCCAGCAGCGCCCAGAGGATGGCGGCGGTCTCGGCATCCGGCTGGCCGGCGTAGTTGGCGGGGCGGAAATGCATCTGGAACGCTCTGGTGACGTTGCGAGTCTCCTCGTCGAGGACGCCCGTCGTCGCGAGCCGATAGCCGTAGGCGCCGAGCGCGCGTTGGTATTGCCTCACCGTTGGCGAGCAGTGCGCGAAACGACGCCGATAGGTGGCGATGTCTTCATCGTCCGGCCAGGCGCCAACGCCTGCCTCGTGAAGTCTTTTCCAGGGGAAGCGCGGACCGGGGTCGATCTTGCGCGAGGGGGCGATGTCCGAATGTCCCAGGATCGAGGTCGGTGGAAGGTCGTAGCGGCGAATGATGTCTTTCGCCAAGGCGATGACCGCTTCGATCTGCCGGTCCGGATAGATCTGCCACTGTCTCCCCGACGCCGTGTCGCGGGGTCCCTGATTGACGATCTCCACGCCGATGGAGGTGTCGTTGAGCTGCGTGCGATCCTCCCAGGCGCTGATGCCGGCGTGCCAGGCACGATCGTTCTCGTCGACCAGTTGCCACACGCGTGGCACGCCACCTTCGGCCCGCGGGTGCCGAGCCACCAGATAGTGCGAACTGACGTTGGGCCCAAGCAGTGTGCGAAGCGCTCGAGGCGCTTCGGAGTCGGTGTAGTGCAGAACCAGATAGCGGATGCGGTGATTGTAGGCCTGTGACTGGTGGGTGTGATCGGCCACGTAGCCTTGCCGGGGTTCCAGGCCCGGCGAACTTGCACAGCCGGCCAGCACCGTCATCGACAAGGCGCCGATGAACAGCAGGGTCGCAATGCCACGCCACGATGCAACGCGATGAGGCGTCATAACACGTCCAGCAGATAGCGGGTCAGCAGACCCAGAGTGAGGGTGATCGAGAAGCTCAACATCGTACCCAGGAGTACGTACTCGGTGAGCTTTCGGTCGCGATCTTCGTAGAGGTCGCCGAAACGCAGCACCGACTTGGCGGTCAGTAGAAAACCGATCGCGGCCATCTGGTGGCTCAGCACGAAAGTCAGAATGAGAAAACGTTCCAGCATGCCGATCCGGGCGCCTGCGTCGGCCAGCGTGCCGCGGGTGTCGACCCCTTCGCTCCAGCGGCGCATGATCAGCGCGATCATGACCGAGGCGGGGCGCATGACCAGTAGATACGCCAGGGCGACCAGCAGGGTTCGGGGCTGCCATACCAGGCTGATATCGATGGCGACAGGCAGGGTGCTGCCGTCGATGACCCACCACCAGACGACGACCAGCACCAGTAGATGCAGAAGCTGGTCGAGAATGAAGAAACTGACGCGACGAGCCGGCGTATAGCTTTTCAGCGTGTCGATCATCCAGTGCGTCAGACCCACGATCCCCGTACCGATCAAGGCGTCGCGAACGGGCACGCCGAAAGCGACCAGGATGGCCAGGCACAACGACATGTGAATGCCGACATGCCAGTAAAGCGAGCGAGCGCGGAAATGGTGTTGCTGTTTCTGGCGTGCCCAGGCGTCGCTCTGCAGGACGAAATCGGCGACGGTGTGCGATAGCAGCAGCGCCAGTAGCAGCGACAGGCTGATTTCGCTCATGTCACGGTCTCCAGGCGTTGCCGGGTGAACTCGAGGAAGTCGCGAATCAGCGACCAGCGCGCTGCGCTCAGGCGGCGATTGATGGTCGGCTGCGAGCGTCCCAGGCGTTTGGCCAGTTCACTTTGGGAGTGATCGGCGAGGAGACTGAGGCGAATCACTTCCGCTGCGTTGTGACTCCAGTGACTGATGATATCGTCGGCAAACTGAATCAGCAGGTTCAGGTCGGGCTGGGGGGCGGCGAGGAACAGTCCCAGGCGCTGATGGCCCTGGCTCAATGCATCCAGGCCCTGGCCGGAGCGCACGAAAGCCTCCCCGTCGGCATTGATGAAATCGTCCGGCGCCGGAACCTGTCCCTCGCCGATTCCGATGGCGATGCGTGCGTCCCAGGTCTGTCGTCGTGAAGGGGAGTGCTCGATCAGGCTGGCACGCATGATGACGGCCGCGACGATGCTGTCCTCGATCCTGGGAACCGCCAGTTGGAAGGCATCGCCCCGGAACCGGGTGCCCACGGCGCCCAAGTTCCGGCCGAGACGTTCGATCCCCGTGTCGATCGCGCCGCGCAGCTTGCGCTTGTCGGCAATATCGCGAGAGGCAACGATGTCTCCGCTGAGCACACCGATCGATGACATGAGACTCCTTATCGATATCCATGCAGGTAGATGGATTATAGCCTAAAAAAGCTATTTCTGCGTTTATGCATAAAAAACACTATCAAGGCTGAGGCGCTGAAGATATCGATAGGCTGAAGGTAAGCGAGTACTGTATATATATCCAGCTTAAGGTTGTAAATTTTGTTATCCCGACGATGTCCGGGCTCGAGGCTCGGCGGCTGGTATGGGCCCTGCCGATGCTGCCTCGGCACCGATCAGCCTGGCTGCCACCCGGTTCCGGCCGTGCGCCTTGCAGTCATAGAGCGCCTGGGCCGCCTGGGCGATCATCTCGTCGATATCGATCAACAAACCGTTGGGACTCGTGACCACGCCGACGCTAACGGTGACGACGGGGGCAACGGGAGAATATTCGTGGGGCAATCCCAGCGCCTGGATCATGCCTCGCATCGCGTCTGCCAGTGCCCAGGCTTCCTCCTTGCCGGTATTGATCAGCAGTACCAGAAACTCTTCACCGCCCAGGCGCACCACGACATCGGTATCCCGGCGGAAAGTGTCTCTCAGCACGCCGGCGATATCCACGAGACAGCTGTCGCCTGCCGGATGACCATAGTTATCGTTGAAGGGCTTGAAATGATCCACATCGATCATCATCGCCGATACCGTGCAGCTCAGCCGGCGACTGAGAGGGACGAGCATGTCCAGGCGCTTCTCCAGCATCCGACGATTGCCGAGTCCTGTCAGAGGGTCGTTGAGCGTCTGTTCCAGCAGTGCGGCGTTATGGCTTCTCGACTCCTCTATCAACTGCTGCAGTTGTCGCGCCAGAAGTCCCACGGCATCGGTGCGGCTGGAGAGATCGAAAGGCATCTCGCGCGGCGCATCGCTGAAATCATGCGCGAAACGGGCGTGGTCGGCCAGGCGCCTGAGCGGTACCAGCAGCCAGCGGTCGACCAGCCACAGCGTGGCAGCCAGCCCGCACAGGCCAAAGGGACAGGCCATCAGCATGGCAAGCGCGCATGTGCCTCCGGCGGTGACCGTGAACCAGGCCGCTGCTGACATGGCCAGCGAGCTGCATAGCCAGACCCCGGCCAGAACTCCCAGCGTCCGGGTCGACAGATGATTTTTTATTCTCGGCATGCCTTGAACCGATGTTCTGGTTATTGAAGCCCGCGCTGCGTCGTCGGATGAGCGGGAATCGGTTCCATCCGGATCGAGGCGGGAGTGTGCGTGGCCGCACCTTCAATATCGACGGTCATAAGAGAAACTGTAACGCTGCCAGCAGGGCCGTAACCAATTAGATGTCATTGATTTAGCTCGGTCTTAACCAGAATTTTTGCAGACGGGTAATCCTGGAGACAAAGGCGCCGGATATTCCCTTCCGTATCAATCCGGCGCCAAGGCATTCCATTCGATGTCTTTCTGCTGGAATAACATCGGGTTTACCTCGATAGTGGTTGTTGAAGCCACACCCCATAAAACGCTGCACGGGTCTTTTCCAAAGCCTGCCGCGCGGATAAAAGGGGAAATGAACCATGAGTTAAATAAATATCGGTAATTGATTCCCGTTAAAAAAATCATCTCGACAAGCCTTGCAAGTTTTTAGATATCGGCAATAATGTCCTCGCTTAAACCAATCCGCAACGGAACAACGAATGTCTCTACTCAGCGATTACGTCAAGAAAGAACAGCTCCTGAAGCAGCTTGAAGAAGAGCTGAAGCGAATGGAGGGTGATCAGCGCCTGAAGTCCGAACTCGAGTTCAAGGAGAAGCTCGAAGCCCTGATGGCGGAATACGGCAAGACGACGCGTGACGTCATCGAACTGCTGAGCCCGGCCGAAGGCTCCCAGGCCTCGACCGCGCAGACGGGTTCGACCGGTGGGCGTCGCAAGCGCAAGCTGAAAATTTACAAGAACCCCAAGACGGGTGAAGTCGTCGAAACGCGTGGCGGCAACCACAAGACGTTGAAAGCCTGGAAAGACGAGCACGGCGGCGATACCGTCGAATCTTGGGTTGTCAGAACGGAAGACTGAGCGGTTTTTACTCTTCACCCCCGCTTAGCCTAAAGAGCCCTTCGCCAGTGATCCTGGCGGGGGTTCTGTTTTTTGGTACCCTCAGGCCTTGGAGCTGATGCCGCCGAAGCCGCCGTGCCGGGATTCTCCGCTCGGCCCGTAAACGCTGCCGCCAATGGCGTGGTTCAGAAAATCGATCGCCTGCTGGTTATGCTCGAGCCGCGAGGAGATGATGTGGCCGTTGAGACGGTTGGTTCGACGGACCCGTTCCGCCAGCTGACGAATCCGCTGCCAGGCCTCATTCATGTCGATGGCGTCAGCGAATCGGTCCGCGCCCTGGCTTCCGACGCCAAACCCCTGCGACCGCTGGTGCTCTCTGCGCTGATTCTCGAGCCGATCGAGCACGCTCAACTGCTGCTGCTTCGACGCCGCCAGTTCGCTGAGGCGTTCGCCATCGGCGTTACCCGAGCCGAGACAGACGGCTTCGGCATCCAGCGTTTCGGAGAACGCTTGCAATAGGGCTTGTTGCTCACGGAGCAGTTCGGCTGGCGTCATGTCAGATTCCTGGATCCGGACCTGGTAAGTCGAGTGATCAACGTTCGCCCAGCATGTCGCGGACGCTCTGGATCAGGCCGTCGGCGATCTTGCCGGTGTCGAGTTCGAGCCGGCCTTCGGAGATGGCCTGGCGGATGTCGTTGACGCGGGCAGTATCGATATCACCGCTGTCGTCGGTGGTCGGAATCTGGCTCAACGTCGTGGTCGAGCCGGCCGTCGTCTTGGCGCTCTCCAACGATTCAACACTCTTGCGCTGCTCGGCGGCGTCGTTCTGAGTGGGGCGAGTCAGCGGCTGTGTCTGGTCGATTTTCAAGGTCGTTACCTCATGGCTGGATGCACGATGACGTGGTTTCCTACGTTATCGGCAAAACCGGCGGAAGCTGAAAGAGATCGAGGAAGAGTTTTGTTAAGAAATTTATCCGACCGGGCTAGAAGTCGACCCGCAGTCGATCCTGGCCCGTCACTCTCCCTTGAAGGATCTGGTTGTTCTCCGTCTTGAGACGGATCGTACTCCCCAGCCCACCATTATCCAGCGCCTCGACGTTGCGACTGACACGGAATCCCTGCCCGACAGCGGTCAGCACCACCGTGTCGCCACGTTTTACCATCCAGGGCTTCCGCAGCATGGCCTCGGTCAGCGTGGTACCAGGCGGTATGCGCCGGGTGGCGACCATGCCGGCCGCCTCGGCGGGATCGTCCAGATAGCCACGGCGGAGGCGGGAAATGTCCGTCTGCTGCCAATCCAGCGCCGCCGCATCGAGCCGCTGTCCCGGGTCGATCGGCCGACGCGCCACCAGATGGCGGACCACGGCGGAGACCGTCGCCTGCAGATAGCGGGTTCGGTTGTCATGGCCACCGCAGTGCACGCCTACCGTCACCCGGCCCTGGGGCACGCCCGGTCGCGGCAGGAAAGGCTGGGGCGTCGGGCAGTCCCCGAGATCGGCCGCGCTTTGCTGAAGCTCGATCTTGACCTGATCGCCGAGCGAGGCGGTCTGCTGGTGCAGGAATCGCTCCACGCTCGCGCTCACCGCATCGTTCGGAGGAACATCGGTATCCGCCTGCGATATCGAAGGTATCGGCAACAGCGACAGCGCGAACAGCAGCGCCATCAGGGTCATGGCACCGGTCCAGACGACGCGTCGCAGGCCGGGGCGGAACTTCGACCGGCAGCGCTGAAACGTTTCGGGTGGATCTGCTCGCATGACATGGACCTCGGTGGCTAGCAGGCTCGCGGTATCCCGCGTCGATCGACGGAATTCCCCACAGTGGAAGCGATTTTAAACGGGCCCGCCGTCAGGCATTGATAAAAATGGCGCGCAATTACGGGTCTGTTTGCACGTTTGGCACGAACATCCCGCCGCTATTCTCCACTCTGTCAATTTTCCAGCGAACGCCACTCGAGGTGCACGGCATGTTCGACAAGTTGGATAACGCGCTGCGCTTCCAGCAGGAGGCCATCAATCTGCGCGCGGAGCGCCAGCAGGTGCTGGCCAATAACATCGCCAATGCCGATACGCCCAACTTCAAGGCGCGGGATTTCGATTTCCGCGCCGAATTGAACCGGGTGATGGAGCAGGGCCGCAGCGAGTCATCCGGCGGGCTGTCACTGGCGCGGACCTCCGCCCGGCACATTCCCGGCCAGGCCGGTGGCGGGGCAGGCGTTCGGGATCTGCTCTACCGGATGCCGGATCAGCCCAGCCTGGACGGCAATACGGTCGACATGGACCGGGAGCGCTCGGCCTTTGCCGACAATTCGCTGCGTTATCAGGCGGATGTCACTTTCGTCAGCCGCAAGATCCAGGGGCTGAAGAAAGCCATGCAATCGGAGTAACACGATGTCGATGTTCAGCGTATTCGAAATTTCCGGCTCGGCGTTGTCCGCCAATTCACAGCGGATGAACGTGACGGCCAGCAACCTGGCCAATGCGGACAGCGTCGCCGGGCCTGACGGGCAGCCTTATCACGCCAGGCAGGTGATGTTCCAGGCCATGAGTCAGCAGGGCGGCAGTGCGGGCGGGGTCCGCGTCAACGGCGTGATCGAGGACGACACCACGCCGATGCGTATGGAATATCGGCCGGGGCACCCGTTGGCGGACGAACAGGGCTACGTGACGATGCCCAATGTCGACCCGGTCAACGAGATGGTGGATATGATCGCCGCCTCCCGTTCCTATCAAGCCAACGTCGAGGTCATGAACACCGCCAAGACGCTGATGACGAAAACACTCACCATCGGCGAAGGCTGATCGGTGTCGGTCCATAGCGAGGAGATGTCATGTCCAGTCCGGTGATCGGCAACAGTACCCTGGCCAACATCAATGGTGCGGCCGCCCAGAGCTCCACCACGGGAGTCGAATCCGGCAGCGAGCTCAACGATCGTTTCATGACGCTGCTGGTGACGCAGTTGAAGAACCAGGACCCGACCAGCCCGATGGAAAATTCGGACATGACGGCGCAACTGGCTCAGATCAATACCGTCAGCGGTATCGAGAAGCTCAACGACAGTCTGTCCGCGATTACCGATCAGATCGACGCGGGCCAGGCGTTGCAGGCCACGGCGTTGATCGGCCAGGGCGTGATGGTGCCGGGCAACAGGATCCTGGTGGGATCCGCCGATGGCACCGATGGTGTGGTCACGACGCCGATCGGCGTGGAGTTGGATAGCGCCGTCGAGGATCTGCAGATCGATATTCGCGGCGCCAGCGGCGAGATCATCGACAGCTTCTCCACCGGGCCCTTGTCCGCTGGCGTCCACAGCTTTACCTGGGATGGCAAGCTGGCCGATGGCTCCAGCGCTGCCATCGACAGCACCTACACGGCTTCCTTGACCGGAACCGTCGGTGAGGAAACCTACGCGCCGACTGCGCTGAACTACGCCCTGGTCAACGGGGTGATTCAGGGGGCGAACGGCGCCCAGCTCGACTTGGGATACGCTCAGGATCCCGTGGCGCTCTCGGAAGTGCGTCAGATTCTCTGAGTGAGATTCAGTAACGACATCAACCGTTCTAGCGGACGCAACCGATAAACGTAGGGGATCAGTCATGGGTTTTTCGCAGGCATTGAGCGGCGTCAACGCCGCTTCCCAGCAGTTGGATGTGATCGGCAACAATATCTCCAACTCCCAGACCAAGGGGTTCAAGAGTGGGTCGGTCCAGTTCTCCGACGTCTTCGCCAATAGCGCGGTCGGCCTGGGTACCCGGGTCTCCGGCGTGCTCCAGGACTTCAGCACCGGCAGCCTCGAGTCCACCGGACGCAACCTGGACATCGCCATCAGCGGCGACGGGTTCCTGCGCTTCCAGCAGGAGGGCGAAGTCGGCTACTCGCGCAACGGCCAGTTGACGCTGACCGCCGACGGATTCCTGGAGAACGCCCAGGGCGCCCGGCTGATGGGCTATGGCCTGGCGGATGCCGCCGACGTCAACTCCGGCGTCGTCGTCGGCGGCCAGCCGCAGGTGCTCAACGTGCCGGCGGCGGATATGCCGGCAAGTGCTACCGGTGCCACCGGAACGGGTATCAACATTCAGCTCAACCTGGATGCCACCACCGTGGCAGACGACTCCTCGACCGCGGTGCTCTACGACAACCTCGCCGCCAAGACCGCCGAAGACAACACCCAGCAGACCTCCGTCGCCTACAACTACTCCACCAGTTTCACGGTCTACGACTCGCAGGGTGCGCAGCACAACGCCACGCTGTACTTCCAGAAGACCGGCGACAATGCCTGGAGCGCCCGCACGGCGCTGGATGGCGTGCTCACCGACCAGACGCTCACGGCGACTTTCGATAGCGCCGGCAAGCTGGCCACGATCGACGGCGAAGACGCCACGGCCAATCCGGTCACCTGGCCGAATCTGGCATTCACCAATGACGAGCTGGGCGACGGCGTCGACCCGATCAGCGCCACCTTCAACATGGCGGGCAGCACCCAGTTCTCCAACGACTCCACGGTCAAGAGCCTGGCGCAGGATGGCTACGCCTCCGGGGCGTTGGTCGGCGTCAGCTTCGCCGATGACGGCTCCGTCGTCGGCAGCTACTCGAACGAGAAGACCGTCAACCTCGGGCAGATCGCGCTGGCGACCTTCCGCAATCCCGAGGGCCTGTCGCCCTCCGGTGGCAACCTGTTCGCAGCGACCGCCACCTCAGGCAACGAGCTGCTGGGCACCGCGGGAACCGGAACGCTGGGGTCGATCGAAGCCGAAACGCTGGAAGCTTCCAACGTCGACCTGACGACGGAACTGGTCAACCTGATCATTGCGCAGCGCAACTATCAGGCCAACACCAATTCGATTCGTACCCAGTCCGAAGTCATGGATCAGGTCGCCCAACTGCGCTGATGACGACACGCCGCCGATCGCGATGTGAGCGGCGGCAACCTCGCTTCCAAAGGGTTTCAGCATGGATCGGATTCTCTATACCGCCGGTGGTGGCGCGAGCCAGACCATGGCTCAGCAGTCGGTGGTCAATAACAACCTGGCCAACGTCAGTACCCCCGGGTTCCGTGGCGAGCTGATGGCTCTCCGCGCGGTACCGGTGGAGGGCGACGCACGCCTGCCGACTCGCGTCGCTTCGATGATGAGTACCCCCGGCGCCGATTTCACGCCGGGTACCATCAGTACCACCGGGCGCAGCCTCGACGTCGCGCTGCAGGGCGACGACACCTGGCTGGCATTGCAGTCGCCAGACGGTGGGGAGGCCTACACGCGGCGCGGCGATCTCCAGGTCGACGCCACCGGCCTGCTGACGTCGCTCGGCAATCCGGTTCTCTCCGACAACGGACAGGCCATCGCGGTGCCGCTCGGCGGCGACGTGACGATCGCGCCGGACGGTACTATCAGCGTGCTGGAGCCGGGCCAGAATCCGGACGCCGTGGCACCGCTGGCGCGGCTCAAGATGGTGGTGCCGGGCAATGACAACCTGGTGCGCGGGGAGGATGGCCTGTTCCGCAGGGTGCCGGCGCAGGGCGAGGACGTCGCGGCACCGCTGCCGGCCGACGATACCCGGCGACTGGTCCCCGGGGCGCTGGAGGGCAGCAACGTCACTCCCACCGACGCGATGATCTCGAGAGCGCGGACGAGAACGAACAGCGCGCCAACAGCCTGCTCTCGCTAACCAGCTGACGTCAATTTCGACCAGCGGTGCCAGCCACTTCACGCTAGCGCACCGACAATGAGGTTCCTGTCATGATCAAATCTCTGTGGACGGCCAAGACCGGTCTGGAGTCGCAACAGGTCAAACTGGACGTGATCTCCAACAACCTGGCCAACGTCTCGACCAACGGCTTCAAGCGATCCCGCGCCGTGTTCGAGGACCTGCTCTACCAGAACGTGCGCCAGCCCGGTGCCCAGTCGTCGGTGGTCGATACCCTGCCTTCCGGCATGCAGGTGGGTACCGGCGTGCGCCCCGTGGCGACCGAGCGGCTGCATACGCAGGGCGGGCTGCAGAATACCGAGAACTCCCGGGACCTGGCGATCAACGGCAAGGGATTCTTCGCCGTGCAGATGCCTGACGGCACCACCGGCTACACCCGTGACGGCAGTTTCCAGGTCAACGAGAACGGCCAGCTGGTCACCGCCGGGGGGTATCCCGTCGATCCGCCGATCGTGATCCCGCAGAACGCGCTCTCGATCACCGTCAGTCAGGACGGCGCCGTATCCGTCACCCAGCCGGGAACGTCCCAGAGCAATGAAGTGGGGCAGATCATGCTCTCCACCTTCATCAATCCGACAGGGCTTCAGAGCATCGGCCAGAACCTGTACCTGGAAACCGATGCTTCGGGCCCGCGTACCGACCTCAACCCGGGTCTGGATGGCGCCGGCAAGCTCTACCAGGGCTATGTCGAGACCTCCAACGTCAATGTGGTGGAGGAGATGGTCAGCATGATCGAGACGCAGCGTGCCTACGAGATCAACAGCAAGGCCGTCGAAACGTCCGATCAGATGCTCCAGCGTCTGACGCAGCTATAAACCGGGGAAGACGCGTGTTGCTGACCGCAGAACTAGCCATGACGTGGCGCAGAGTGATGATGCTGATCGGCCTGGGGCTGGCGACGGTCGTGGCGGGCTGTGCCCAGATCCCCAGACACTCCGTGGTCGAGAATTCCGCGCCGGTGGAGATCCCTTCGACGCCGCCGTCCCAGGCCAATGGTTCCATCTACCAGGCCCGCTTCGGCTTCCAGCCGCTGTTCGAGGATCGGCGCCCGCGCCAGGTCGGCGACATCATCACCATCGTGCTCGACGAGCAGGTCAGCGCCAGCAAGAACTCCGCCGCGAATGCCACTCGCAACGGATCCGCCACCTTCACGCCGGGGGTGGTTCCCGACCCGATCGACTTCCTCGAAAGGTACGCCACGGATCTGGAGGGCGAGAACGTGTTCAACGGGTCCGGTGGGGCAAATGCCAACAACACCTTTACCGGGACGATCACCGTGACCGTCTACGACCTGCTGGCCAATGGCAACCTCAAGGTACGCGGGGAGAAACAGATCGCGATCAACCAGGGCACCGAGTACATCCGGTTCTCCGGGGTGGTCAATCCCCGGGCGATCAGCGGCTCCAATACCGTGCAGTCGACCCAGGTCGCCGATGCCCGCATCGAGTACATCGGTGACGGCTATATCAACGAAGCGCAGACCATGGGTTGGCTGCAGCGCTTCTTCCTCAACATTTCGCCTTTCTAATGCCTATGACCCGCCTGTCCCGTTCGATCCGGATCCGCCGCCCGTCGCTGGCGCAAACACTGGTGCTGGTGGCGATGCTGCTGTGCAGCCTGGGGGCGCAGGCCCAGCGCATCCAGGACCTCGCCAACTTCTCCGGCGTGCGCGACAACCCGCTGGTCGGCTACGGACTGGTGGTCGGCCTCGACGGCACGGGGGACCAGACCACCCAGGCCCCGTTCACCGGCCAGAGCATTACCAACCTGCTGTCGCAACTGGGGGTGACGGTCCCGGCCGGAACCAACATGCAGTTGCGCAACGTGGCCGCGGTCATGGTGACCGCGAAACTGCCACCGTTCTCCCGCCAGGGGCAGGAGATCGACGTCACCGTCTCCTCTGTCGGCAACGCCGATAGCCTGAGGGGCGGGACGCTGCTGATGACGCCGCTCAAGGGCGCGGACGGCCGTGTCTATGCGCTGGCCCAGGGCAACGTCTATGTCGGCGGTGCCGGTGCCCAGGCGGCCGGCAGCAGCGTCTCCGTCAACCACCTGGCGGCGGGACGAATTCCCGGGGGCGGACTGGTCGAGCAGGAGGTGCCGGTGCGCCTGGGCGACGCCAGCGGGACGCTGGACCTGTTCCTCAAACGGTCCGATTTCGAGAACGCACGCCGCATGGTTGCGGCCATCAACCAGGAGTTCGGTGCGCCGGTGGCGGCCGCGCTCGATGGGCGGACGGTGCAGCTCAAGCTGCCGGCCAACAGCAACGATCGCGTCACCTTCCTGGCCCGGGTGCAGGGCGTCGACGTCACCACCGAGCGCGGCCCGGCCAAGGTGATCGTCAACGCCCGCACCGGTTCCGTGGTGCTGTCGGATACCGTCACCTTGAACCGCGCGGCGGTGGCTCACGGCAACCTGTCGATCGTCATCGACTCCAATCCGCAGGTCAGCCAGCCCAACGCCCTGGCCGGCGGCGACACGGTCGTGGTACCCAATGCCGATATCAGCGTGCAGCAGGAGGGCGGCGCGCTGCAGGTGGTCCAGACCAGCGCCGACCTGATGGATGTCGTCAATGCGCTGAACGCGCTGGGGGCTTCGCCCCAGGACCTGATGTCGATCCTGCAGGCATTGAAGTCCGCGGGCTCGCTCAACGCCGAACTGGATATCATCTGATGACGATGGGCAACGATCTCTCCGGCCAGTTCGCGCTCGACGTCCAGAGCGTCCAGCGACTCAAGTACAGCGCGGCGAACTCGCCGCAGGGCAGCCTCAAGGAAGCGTCGCGCCAGTTCGAGGCGGTCTTTCTGCAAATGATGCTCAAGAGCATGCGCGATGCCAGCCCCCAGTCCGGTCTGCTGCAGAGCCATCAGATGGACATGATGCGCTCGATGCAGGACCAGCAGTGGGCCCAGCAGTTGGCGGGGAAGGGGCTGGGGCTGGCCGATCAGCTCGTGCAGCAGCTGGAGGGAAGCGGCTTGCCCGGGACGACGGCGCTGCCGGCGGCCAGCGGCAAGGAGGACGCCTCGGCCTTGATTGCCGGCATCCCGCGTGGGACGCCGCGACTGCTGCACGGTGGCCTGCGCACTCCCGGATTCGCGTCGGACGCATCCCGGCATGACATGGCGATCTCTGGAACGCCCGGCAACGGCGCGACGGACAACGATGTCGACGTCGCACCTTCGTCGGCACGCGCCGATGGCGACGATCGTCCGGCCCACGTTCGTGCCTTCCTCGAGCAGTTGGCGGGTCCCGCCCGGCGCGCCGAGCAGGCGTCGGGAGTGCCCGCCGAACTGATCCTTGCCCAGGCGGCGCTCGAGACAGGCTGGGGGCAGCGGGAAATTCCCACCGCCAACGGCGGCAACAGCCACAATCTGTTCGGTATCAAGGCCGGGCGGTCATGGCAGGGCGCCACCACGGAAATCACCACCACCGAATACGTGAATGGCCGGCCGATCAAGATGGCCGACCGTTTCCGCGTCTACGACTCCTATACGGAGGCATTCGCCGATTACGCCAGCTTGATCGGTGACAACCCCCGTTATCGGGGCGTGGTGGCGGCGGCGTCGCCCGACCAGGCCGCACGGGCGTTGCAGCAGGGCGGTTACGCCACGGACCCGCGGTATGCCGAGAAGCTCCAGGGGATCATGGCGCAGCTGGGCGGATTGGACGCCCTCCCTGACCGCGGGCTGCTGGCCGCCGCCAGCGATGACGACAACCCCTTCGGTCCGGATACGTTACCCTCCGCGATTTTCTAGTGGCTGTTCGGGAGGCGGTGCGCAGTAACAAAACGTTGCGAAATCACCCCGGCCAGGATTCAAGAAGTGGCGGATACAGCCGATAGAAATCATAACTTTGCACGGATCCGCGCCGGACTCTCGATGGCGTTTCACGGGATAGCGATATGAGCCTGTTTTCGATTGGTCTCAGTGGGTTGAGCGCGGCACAGAACGCGCTGTCCACCACCAGCAACAACATCAGCAACGTCTACACCGATGGCTACAGCCGACAGCTGACGCTACTGGGCCAGAACGCCAGTGGCGGCGGAGCGGGCTCCGGCGTCAGCGTCGACGGCATCCAGCGCCAGTACAACGGCTATATCAGCTCCCAGCTCAACCAGGTCAACAGTCGGCAGGCGGCACTGGAGACCTACCAGAGTCAGGTCAACCAGATCGACGATCTGCTGGCGGACAGCGACTCCGGCCTGACGACGCTGATGCAGGGGTTCTTCTCCAGCGTGGAGGATCTGACCGGCTCGCCGGCGGATGCGGCGGCTCGGGAGGGCGTGCTGGGTACGTCCCGCAGCATGGCGGCGCAGTTTCGTGCCTATGACGGCTATCTCAGCGACATGCGTGAAGGCATCAACGGCCAGATCGGCGACGTGGTCACCCAGGTCAACAATCTCAGCGACCAGATTGCCGATCTCAACAAGCAGGTGACGCTGGCGCGCGCCCGCAGCGGCGAAGAGCCCAACGCCCTGCTCGATCAGCGCGACAAGCTGGTCAGCGACCTGGGCGATCTGGTCGACGTCAACGTTCAGGTGCAGGACGGATCCACTTATCAGGTATCGCTCTCCAACGGCATGCCGCTGGTCGCCGGCAACAAGTCCTTCGATCTGGTGGCGGTGAAGAGCAGCGAAGACCCTTCCTCCGTCACCATCGCGTACGAAGATGGCGCCGGAGCGCGCTCTCCGCTCAAGGAATCCGTGATCAAGGGGGGCGAACTGGGCGGGCTGCTGAGCTTCCGCAGTGAAACCCTCGATAGCACGCAGAACCAGCTCGGCCAGTTGGCGGTGACGCTGGCGCAGAGCTTCAATGCCCAGCACGAGGCCGGCGTGGATCTAGACGGCAATGCCGGCGAAGCGTTCTTCGCCATCGGCAGCCCGACCGTCGTCAGCGATGCCACCAATGCGGGCAGTGGAGCCCTGGCTGCCGAGTACGGCGATGTCGGCGAGCTGACGGCGGACGATTATCGACTCACCTACCAGGCTGACGGCAGCTACTCGGTGGAGAATCTCGGCAGCGGCAAGACCAGCTCGGTATCGCCGGCGGCGGATGGCACGTTATCCGTCGGCGGCGTGACCCTGACGCCGAGCGGCACGCCGGCAGAAGGCGACGTCTTCATGCTGCAGCCGACGCGTAACGCCGCTGCGGCGTTCGATGTCGCGGTGAGCGATACCGACAAGATCGCCGCCGCGGATGCCGACAGCGGCGGCAGCGGCGATAACCGAAATGCGTTGGCGCTGCTGGACCTGCAAAACCAGAGGCTGGTCGGGGGAAGCAAGACCTTCAGTGGCGGCTACGCCTCGCTGGTCAGCGATGTCGGTAATCGGGCCGCGATCACCCAGGCCAATCTCACCACGCAAACGGGGTTGAGCGACCAGCTCTTCGCCTACCAGCAGGCCGACTCCGGCGTGAACCTGGACGAGGAGTACGCCAACCTGCTGCAGTACCAGCAGTACTACTCGGCGAACGCCAAGATCATCGAGGCGGGCTCGACCATCCTGGATACGATCCTGGGGCTGCGCGCCTGAGCCCGAGATGAGTCGGGAGCCTAAGCTCTGCCTGAAAAATCGACGAGCGATAGCCAGACAAGGCGAAAAACGGCGAAAAAGCGGAATTTACGCGGGGTAAATGAGCATTTTGACCGGGCTGGCGTTCCAGCCGATTTTCAACGCCGTATGGGTGAGCGCAGGCATTTTTGAGGCAAAGCATAGCTCGCGTCGTTATTGAATAATCATTGAGTGCGCCGAGTCGAGGCGCCTCCGAGGAGAGAGCCGTGCGTGTCAGCACCGTGATGATGTTCGAGCGCAGTGTCAGCTCGATGAACCGCCAACAGAGCGCCTTCATGCAGGTGGGCGAACAGATCGCCTCCGGCAAGCGCGTGGTGCGTCCCTCCGACGACCCCCAGGCCGCCTCGCGCGCGGTCGGCGTGTCGCAGTCGCTGGCGTCCAACGCCCAGCAGAGCGACAGCCGGATCACGGCGCGCAACTCGCTGAGCCAGGAGGAGAGCGTCCTCAACAGCGTCTCCGACTCGCTTACCCGTGCCAAGGAGCTCATGATCCAGGCCGGCAACGGTACCCTGAGCGACGCGGATCGCCAGTCGATGGGGACGGAGCTGCGCGGCGTCTACGAAGCGCTTCTCGGCCAGGCCAACTCCACCGACGGTAACGGCAGCTATCTGTTCGGCGGTTACCAGGACGGTGCCGAGCCCTTCGTCAAGGACGCTGCCGGCGCGGTGCAGTACGCCGGCTCCGATCAGGTTCGCCAGCAGAAAGTGGACTCCTCGCGTCTGATGGAAGTGGGCAATACCGGTCGTGACGTGTTCCAGACCGTGGCGGGAGGCGCCGGCTACGTCGCCAGGGCCGGCGCCGACAATGCCGGCACGTTGACGTTCACCGGCCCGCAAGTCGTCGATACCACGGCCCCGGGGTATGGGGACGACTACGCCATCTCGTTCGCCGCGAACGGGGATGGCACGTTCGACTACACCATCAGCGGACCGGATGGCGATACCACCGGCAATTACGACGGCACCAGCGCCACCCTGGAGTTCGGCGGGGTGCGCCTCACCCTGGAGGGCACGCCGGAAGATGGCGACGCGCTGGACGTCGGCACCGCCAGGAACATGAATCCGGATGTATTCGCCACGCTGGAGAACATGCTCTCGGCGCTGGAGAACCCGCTCGATTCCGACGCCGACAAGGCGGCCTTCGCCAATACGCTGTCGACTTCCAGCCGGGAGATGGACAACGCGCTGGATAACGTGCTGACCGTTCGGGCTTCCGTCGGTGCTCGCCTCAACGAGCTGGATACCCTCGACACCGTGGGCAGCGATCGCAAGATCAGCTACACCCAGACCCAGAGCGACCTGATCGATCTCGACTACACCACCGCGATCTCCGATTACGTGCTGCGCCAGGTGGGTCTGCAGGCGGCGCAGAAGGCCTTCGTCGATCTGCAGGGAACGTCGTTGTTCGAGATGATGTGACCGCACTGGTGCTCCGGCGGGCAGCCGGATAGCGGTCGAAGGCGGGCGCGGCGGGACGACGGCACGAAGAAGGGCGCATCCAGGTGGTGCGCCCTTGTCGTTGGTGTCGTCCGACGATGGCATCGTGCCCGTGGAAGAGGTGGCTTTCGGGCCGACCCCGTCGCTCGTCTCAGGGAGCGCCACCCATCTGTTCGATCATGCCTTGCATGAAGCGCAACTGCTGAGTGAACAGATCATTCCAGAACCCGCCA
>NZ_CEXLVS010000013.1:0-13404 GCF_982684285.1 Salinicola sp.
CGGCCCACTCTTGGCTGCGTGCGTGGAGGCCCGCCGGGGTGAGCGCGCGGGCCACGCCGACGCCGCCTGGCGCGCGATTCACCGTTCTGCTGGAGAACTGCCATGACTGAAGTCGCCCGTATCGCGATCGTCGATGACGATCGTGCGATCCGCTGGGTCCTGGAAAGGGCGCTGGCACAGCCGGATCTCGAGGTGCAATCCTTCGAACGTGCCGATGCGGCACTCGAAGCGATCGAGCGGCAGCCGCCGGACGTGCTTTTGACCGACATCCGCATGCCGGGGCTCGACGGTCTCGACCTGATGGCCAGGGTGCGCGAGATGCATCCCGATCTGCCGGTGATCGTGATGACGGCGCACTCGGACCTGGATAGCGCGGTCGCGTCCTACCAGGGCGGCGCCTTCGAGTACCTGCCCAAGCCGTTCGATGTGGACGATGCGCTGGCGCTGGTGCGGCGAGGCGTTGCCCACGCCCGCGAGCGGCGTTCGCCGGCGGCGATGCCGGAAGGGCTCTCCGCCGAGATCATCGGCGAGGCGCCGGCGATGCAGGAGGTCTTTCGCGCCATCGGCCGGCTGTCGCAGTCGCACATCACGGTACTGATCAACGGCGAGTCGGGCACCGGCAAGGAGCGGGTCGCCCAGGCACTGCACCAGCACAGCCCGCGCAGTGGCCATCCGTTCATCGCGCTCAACATGGCGGCGATCCCCAAGGACCTGATGGAGTCGGAGCTGTTCGGCCATGAAAAGGGCGCCTTCACCGGCGCCGCCGCCCAGCGGCGCGGGCGTTTCGAGCAGGCCGACGGCGGCACGCTGTTCCTGGACGAGATCGGCGACATGCCCGCCGATACGCAGACGCGGCTGTTGCGCGTGCTGGCGGATGGCGAATTCTACCGGGTCGGCGGCCACGTGCCGGTCAAGGTCGATGTGCGGATCATCGCCGCGACCCACCAGAACCTGGAGAAACTGGTGACGGAAGGGCGCTTTCGCGAGGATCTCTTCCATCGTCTCAATGTGATTCGCGTTCACCTGCCCCGTCTGTCGGAGCGCCGCGAGGACATTCCGCGGCTGGCCCAGCATTTCCTCGCCGAAGCCGCCAAGGAGCTCTCGGCCGAACCCAAGGTTCTGACCAGGGACGCCGAGACGCATCTGACGCGTCTCCCCTGGCCCGGCAACGTGCGCCAGTTGGAGAACACCTGTCGCTGGCTCACGGTGATGGCGTCCGGCCGGGAGGTACTGGTCGACGACCTGCCGCCGGAACTACGCGAGCTCGAGGGGCCCGAGGCGCCAAGCGGTGACTGGCGCAACGCGTTTCGCGAGTGGGCGGATCGGGCCCTGGCCTCGGGGCACACGCACCTGCTCGAGGAGGCGGTGCCGGATTTCGAACGCATCCTGATCGAGACCGCCTTGAAGCATACCGGCGGGCGCAAGGGGGAGGCTGCCGAGCTGCTGGGATGGGGGCGCAATACCCTGACGCGCAAGGTGAAAGTGCTGCTGCCGGCGCTGGCGGACGAGTAGCGTCCGACGCTCGAGTAACGTTAGGCTGATAATGGCGCCTGGGGCTGGCTCTCATGCCTGACCGGGCGTCGTCGTCGCTGGCCGATCGTCACCGGCGTGAAATAGATGACACCAACACGGGGACTCGCATGTCCGATTCGACCCAATGGTGGCGTGGCAGCGTCATCTATCAGATCTACCCCAGAAGCTTCATGGATGCCCGCGGCGATGGCATCGGCGACCTGCCCGGCATCACCGCGAAACTGGACTACGTGGCCGAACTGGGTGTCGATGCGATCTGGATTTCGCCGTTCTTTCCTTCGCCGATGAAGGATTTCGGCTATGACGTCACCGACTATCGCGGCGTCGACCCGATGTTCGGCTCCTTCCACGATTTCCAGATGCTGCTCGAGCGGGCCCACGGGCTGGGACTGAAAGTGATCATCGACCTGGTGCTCAGTCACACCTCGGATCAGCACCACTGGTTCATCCAGAGTCGCAGCTCGCGGGAGAACCAGAAATCCGACTGGTACGTCTGGGCCGATCCCAAGCCCGATGGCACGCCGCCCAACAACTGGCTCTCCTTCTTCAGCGGCAGCGCCTGGACCTTCGACAGCCGGCGCCGCCAGTACTACCTGCACAACTTCCTCTCCTGCCAGCCGGATCTCAACTTCCACAATCCGGCGGTGCGCAAGGAGCAGCTCGACAACGCCCGTTTCTGGCTCGATCTCGGCGTCGACGGTTTCCGTCTGGACACCTCGAATTTCTACTTTCACAGCCTGGCGCTGCAGGACAATCCGGCCCTCGGCAGCGGTGAGCTCAAGACGCCCAGCGTACCGGCATCGAACCCCTATTCGATGCAGCGTCACCAGTTCGATATCAGCCAGCCGGAGAATCTCGGTTTCCTGGGCGAACTGCGTTCACTGATGGACGAGTACCCCGGCACCATGACGGTGGGGGAGATCTCCGACGATCGTCCGCTGGAACGCATGGTCGAGTACACCATCGGCAACGATCGGCTGCACATGGCCTACACCTTCGACCTGTTCGATGCCGAGTTCAGCGCCCAGCGGCTGCGCGACATCATCGAGCACTTCCAGTATTACGCCGGCGACGCCTGGCCCTGCTGGGCGCTCTCCAATCACGACGTGATGCGTGTCGTATCGCGCTGGACCCAGCACGAAAACCTGGAGCAGCACGGGCCGCTGGTGGCCAAGGTCGCGACGGTCATGCTCTGCTCGCTCTACGGCAGCATCTGCCTCTATCAGGGCGAGGAGTTGGGGTTGCCGGAAGCGGACGTGCCCTACGAGCGGCTGGTCGACCCCTACGGACTGGCGCTGTGGCCGGATTACAAGGGGCGTGACGGCTGCCGTACGCCGATGCCCTGGACCAGCGGCGAGTACGGGGGCTTCACCTCGATGGAGCCTTGGCTGCCGGTGGACGGCCACCATCGCCAGCTGTCGGTGGAGCGGCAGCTCGCCGATGCGGGGAGCACGCTGCGGGTGACGCGCGACTTCCTGCACTGGCGCAAGTCGCAGCCGGCGATGGTCGACGGCACCTTGATCCTGAGCGACTTCGACGACGAACTGCTGGGCTGGCTGCGGGTCTCCCGGGACCAGGCGATTCTGGCGGTCTTCAATCTCACCAGCGAGTCGCGCTTCACCACCCTGCCCGCCGGTGCCGGCGAGATCGTCTATCAGGCCGGGTTCACGGGGCGCCTGGAGAGTGGCGGGCTGACCCTGCCTGCCTTCCAGGCCGCGTTCGTGCATATCGACAGAAGCAGCATCGATCCGAGGGCGTTGATTGACCAGGAGCCCGACCCCGAGCGCAAGGGCTTTCTCAGCCGGCTGCTGGGATCGCTGATGGGGCAGGACGAGGGCGATGCGCGGCAGGGCTGAGCCCGCGCGCCGCCCTCGTCAGTGTTTCACCCGCCCCAGTAGTCGCGGGCCAGGTCGACCACCAGGCGCACCTTGTCCCACTGTGCCCGCTCGGCGAGTTCGTTGCCCTCTTCGGTGGAGGCGAAGCCGCACTGCGGGCTCAGGCAGAGCTGACGCCTGTCGACGAACCGTGTCGCTTCGTCGAGACGCGCTCTGATGGCCTGCGGGTCCTCGAGCTCGCCCACCTTGGTGGTGATCAGCCCCAGCACCGCCTGTTGATGGCCCTCCGGGACGAAGCGCAGCGGGTCGAAGCTGCCGGCGCGATCGCTGTCGTACTCCAGGACCCAGGCATCGACGCCGACCCTGCCGAACAGCGTCTCGGCCACCGGCTCGTAGCCGCCTTCGCTGATCCAGGTGGAACGGAAGTTGCCGCGGCAGACGTGGAGCGAGACGTGGAGATCGTCCGGCTTGTCGGCCAGCGCATGATTGAGCATCTCGGCGTAGATCGCCTGCAGTCGATCGGGGTCGTCGCCGCGGTCCCGGGCCGCCTGCAGCTCCTTTTCCGAGCAGAGATAGGCCCACACGGTGTCGTCCAGTTGCAGGTAGCGACAGCCGGCGTCATAGAAGGCGCGAACGGCGTCGCGGTAGGCGTCGGCGGTATCGGCGAAAAAGGCGTCCAGGCTGGGGTAGACGCCGCTGTCGATCTTCTTGCGGCCGCCGCGGAAGTGCAGCACGCTGGGGCTGGGGATCGTCATCTTGGGCATGACGCTGGCGACGCTGGCCAGGTAGCGGAAATGATCCAGCATCGGATGGGTATCGTCGAAGCCGACCTTGCCGTCGACCCGGATCTGTTTCGCACCCGTCTGCACGCCCTGGAACTGGATGCCCTGGTCACCGGTGAAGCCGGTGACGCCATCGAGCCGCTCGAGAAAATCGAAGTGCCACCAGGCGCGCCGGAACTCCCCGTCGGTCACCACCTCGAGGCCGGCGGCTTGCTGCTGCTCGACCACCTGGCGAATTTCCCGATCCTCGACGGCCTTGAGCGCTGCGGCGTCGATATCGCCCCGGTGGAAGAGGGCTCGGGCCTCCTTCAGGGCCGGCGGACGCAGAAAGCTGCCGACGATATCGGCTCGGAATGGGGGATGCGCTTGTGACATGAATGTGTCTCCTGTTCTGGGACTTCGCCATGCGGTGTCAGCGGCGAGCGTCGATGCCGAGGTCGCCAATGATGCGGGCTGGGCGGCCGTTCGGCCAATGAAGCCAGTTCAAGCTGACCATGTTCATCATTCATCGTGAGGTTCGCGGCCGTTCGTACCGGCGTCGCGATCTCAAACTTTAGTGGTAGGATTGTCGGCCCCCGCCGACGCATTCACCGACGTGCCATCGGCATCGGCCGGGATTTTTTCCATCGCGCCCCAAGTTCGAACGCCGGGGTAAAGAACAGGAGTGTCCCGTGACGACCCCTTCGCAGCATGATCTACGCAACGCCTTCCGCGAACTGCTCGCCAGCGGCGAGTGCTACTACACGGCGTCGGTATTCGACCCGATGTCGGCTCGCATCGCCGCCGATCTCGACTTCGAGGTCGGCATCCTGGGGGGATCGGTCGCCTCGCTGCAGGTACTGGCGGCGCCCGATTTCGCCTTGATCACCCTGAGCGAGTTCGTCGAACAGGCGACCCGGATCGGCCGCGTGGCGCGGCTGCCGGTGATCGCCGATGCCGACCATGGCTATGGCAACGCGCTCAACGTGATGCGCACGATCACCGAACTGGAGCGGGCCGGTGTCGCCGCGCTGACGATCGAGGACACCCTGCTGCCGGCGCAGTACGGGCACAAGTCGACCGATCTGATTCCCGTCGAGGAGGGCGTCGGCAAGATGCGCGCGGCACTCGAGGCGCGGATCGACCCGGCGCTGTCGATCATCGCCCGCACCAACGCCGGCCAGCTCGACGACGACGCTGCCATCGCCCGCATCCGGGCCTATCAGGCGGCCGGCGTCGATGCCATCTGCCTGGTCGGCGTCAGGGACTTCGAGCATCTCGAGAAGCTGTCGGCGCCGTTGACGGTACCGCTGATGCTGGTCACCTACGACAACCCGGCGCTGCGCGACCGCGCGCGCCTGGCCAGGCTCGGGGTGCGCATCGTGGTCAACGGTCACGCTGCCTACTTCGCCGCGATCAAGGCGACCTATGACTGCCTGCGCGAGCAGCGCGACATTGCTACCAACGACCTGGACGCTTCGCGGCTGTCGACGCGCTACTCGACGCTCGAGGAGTATCGGATCTGGGCCCGCGAGTACATGGATGTGAAAGAGTAGGGCCCCTTCGGGGAGCGGTAAGCTGTCAGAGCGGCGCTTCGCGCCTGGAAGCGGGAAGAAAAAGCCAGACCCGCTTGGCTTCGCTTGAAGCTTGCGACACGAACCCCGAGACTGACGATCGCCAACAACCGGAGACCACGATGACTGTCATGCAATGGGAGCGCCTGCTCGATCCCGTCCGGCTGCACGATGCCCGGACGTCGCGTGGTGAAATCGGGCGTAGTCCGTTCCACAAGGACTACGACCGCATCGTCTTCTCCGGCTCGTTTCGGCGCCTGGGGCGCAAGACCCAGGTCCATCCGCTCACTGACAACGATCATATCCACACCCGGTTGACCCACTCGATCGAGGTTGGCTGTGTCGGCCGCAGCCTGGGAATGATCGTCGGCGAGCAGCTGCGCGACAGCCTGCCGGGCTGGGTCACGCCCGCCGATCTCGGCGTCATCGTGCAGGCGGCCTGCCTGGGGCACGACATCGGCAATCCCCCGTTCGGGCACGCCGGCGAGTACGCGATTCGCGACTGGTTCAAGTGGGCCGAGGCGCAGGGGAGCGGTTTGCTGGAGGGGCTGGATGAGGCGCAGCGCCGGGACCTGTTGACCTACGAGGGGAACGCCCAGGGTTTCCGGATCGTGACCCAGATCGAGTACAACCAGTTTCGCGGCGGCATGCGGCTCTCCGCCGCGACGCTGGGTACGCTGCTCAAGTATCCGTGGACGGTGGAGCACGGCGGCCAGATGGGCAAGTTCGGCTGTTACCAGTCCGAAAAGCACCTGCTGGTCGAGGTCGCCGAGCGGCTCGGGCTCAAGTCGGTCGATGGCTCCAAGTGGTGCCGCCATCCCCTGGCCTATCTGGTCGAGGCGGCGGACGATATCTGCTATGCACTGCTCGACCTCGAGGATGGCCTGGAGATGGGTATCCTGCGCTACGAAGAGGTCGCCCAGGTGCTGCTGCAGATTGCCGGCGAGCCGCCGGCGGGATACGAGCAGATGGCCGCCGACGGGGTGTCCCAGCGTCGGCGGATCGCGGCGCTGCGCGGTGCGGCGATGGAGCGGGCGGTCAACGAAGTCGGCGATGTCTTCGTCCAGCACGAGAAAGCGCTGCTCAACGGCACCCTCAACGACGATCTGCTCGAGCTCTGTCATCCGGATCTGACCTGGGGCGTCTCCTCGGCCAAGCAGCTGGCCCGCGAGCGCATCTTCCAGAACGAGCGCAAGGCCAAGCTGGAGATCGGGGCCTATACCACGCTCGGTATCCTGCTGGAGGCCTTCATCGGGGCGGCCCACGAGCTGCATCACACCGGGCACTCCTCCTTCAAGCACCAGCGAGTGCTCGCGCTGATCGGCGAGAACACGCCGAAGCCGAACTGGCCGCTCTACGACAGCTATCGTCGAATGCTCGATTTCATCGGCGGCATGACCGACCACTACGCGGTCGAGCTGGCCCAGGAGATGGGCGGGCGCCTCAAGGGAGACTGAGCACTCCCCCGCTTTTTTCCTCTCGTCGTCGGGCCCGCGCCCGACGTCGTCGTTTCTGGTACCCATCGGACCATCGCGTCGTGCGAGTGTTGAGTGTGGCTGTTGAAAGTGGACTCATAACGCCGTATTTTAATTGAACGGTTAATTAATAAAAAATCGATTTCGATCGCGTGCCAGCATCGGGTGTCAGCATCGAGAGCTACCGGAGCGATAGCCGATTCCGGCCGCTGGCCAACGTCGCCACTGCCCGCGGGAGAATCAGCCTCGCTTTTACCCGGCGATGAGCCATATTTCAGACGCCAGCGTCGGCATCGTTACCGGAAGAACGCGCGACGCGCGGGCCGGCGGTTCCATGACCTGATCCCGGGCCCGGCAGCCGACCGAGGCGCGGCAGGGCAACGGCGTGGGGCGATGCTTCCGTTGAAGACATGGCTGGATTCAACGACCGAAGTCGACTTAACTCAGCTCGAGGCCAGATGGCCTCGCGGCGGGAAAACGGAAACGAGCCAAGGGCCTCGAACGCCCTGCGCCCCGGCAGGTCATGTCAGCCGTCAGGGGCGCCGATGCTCGTCAACGCAAACTATCTGACCATGATGGGAGCCGCATGAGCACAAGTCCCGATAATAATTCCACGACCCAGGACAGGCTGAATCCAGTCGTCTTCTATGGGTCGGTCATCGGCATCGTCGCCTTTTCGTTGTGGGCGATGATCGCTACCGAGCAAGCGAACGGCATCATCAACGCGCTGCTGGGGTGGATCTCCAACACTTTCGGCTGGTACTACTTTCTGACCGTCGTCATCTACCTGGCCTTCGTGGTGTTCGTGGGCTTTTCCCGCTTCGGCAAGATTCGTCTCGGGCCGGAGCATTCGAGGCCAGACTTCAATATCTTCTCCTGGTCGGCGATGCTGTTCTCCGCCGGTATCGGCATCGGGGTCATCTTCTTCGCCCTGGCGGAACCGTTGACCCAGTTCTACAACGCGCCCAATGCGCCGAGCGACCAGGTGGCCGCCGCCCGTCACGCGATGCAGCTGACCTTCCTCCACTGGGGCCTGTCGGGCTGGGGCATCTACACGCTGGTGGGCATGTCGCTGGCGTTCTTCAGCTATCGGCACAACCTGCCGCTGACCATCAGCAGCGCGCTCTACCCCATCTTCGGCAAGAAGATCTACGGCCCCATCGGTCACGTGGTGGACATCGCCGCCGTGCTGGGCACGGTGTTCGGCATCGCGGCCAGTCTCGGCATCGGCGTCATCCAGCTCAACTACGGGCTGAACTTCATGTTCGGCATCGCGGAAAGCGCCTGGACCCAGACCATCCTGGTGCTGATGATCGTGCTGTTCGCCACGATTTCCGCGGTGACCGGTGTCGAGAAGGGGATTCGACGTCTTTCCGAATTCAACATCCTGCTGGCGATCGCGCTGCTGCTGTTCGTGCTGTTCGCCGGCAAGACGGTGTTCCTGCTCAACGCGCTGGTGATGAACGTCGGCGACTACCTCTCCGGCTTCATCTCGATGTCGTTCGACACCTACGCCTTCGACCAGCCGACGGACTGGCTCAACGCCTGGACGCTGTTCTTCTGGGCATGGTGGATTGCCTGGGGCCCGTTCGTCGGTCTGTTCCTGGCGCGTATTTCCCGCGGCCGTACCATCAGAACCTTCGTGGCCGGTACCCTGACGCTGCCCATCGCTTTCATGATGATCTGGATGTCGATCCTGGGGAACAGCGCCCTCGACATGGCGATGAACGGTGCGACGGACTTCGGCCAGCAGGTCATGAACACGCCGCCGGCGGGCATCTATCTGTTCCTGCAGGAGTATCCGTTCCCGGTCATCTCGACCATCGCGGTCAGTATCCTGGCGATCGTGTTCTTCGTTACCTCCGGTGATTCGGGCGCCCTGGTACTGTCGAACTTCACCTCCAAGCTGAAGGACGTCAACAGCGACGCACCGATCTGGATGCGCATCCTGTGGTCGGCGGTGATCGGGGTGCTGACCCTGTCGCTGCTGCTGGCCGGTGGCCTGTCGACGCTGCAGAGCGCGGTGGTCATCACCGGGTTGCCCTTCTCGATCGTGCTGTTCTTCATGATTGCGGGGCTCTACAAGGCGCTGAAGGTCGAGGCGTTCAAGGAGGATAGCCACCGCCTGAGCCTCTCCGGCTCGCTGTCGGGACGCATGTCCGCCGGCGGTCGCGATCGCGCTCACGACTGGAAGACCCGGCTCAAGCGTGCCATGTCGTTCCCCAATCGCCAGCAGGCCCAGCAGTTCCTGGAGGAGACCGGGCGGCCTGCGATGGAAGCGGTGCGCGAGGAACTGATGAAGCAGGGCGTCGAGGTCGACATCAGCACCGGCACGCAGAACGGCGACGACTACCTGTCGCTCTACGTCGATCTCGGCAGCGAGCAGAACTTCGCCTACCAGATCTGGACGCATCCGTTCTCCACGCCGTCCTTTGCCATGCGAACACCGCGCAGCAGCAGTCGCTACTATCGTCTGGAGGTGTACCTGCTGGAGGGTAGCCAGGGCTACGACCTGATGGGTTATAGCCGCGAGCAGGTCATCGATGACATCCTCGACCAGTACGAGCGCCATCTGCAGTTCCTGCACCTCAATCGCGAAGAGCCGGGCAGCATCAACATGCCCGACAGTCCGGAACAGCCGCCAGGCTGAGATCGCTAGCTGTTCCGCTGACCACGACCCCGGCCATCTGGCCGGGGTCTTTCTTGTTCGGCTCCGCCTCGACGCCGGCGTCGTTCGCGGCAGGCGTGTTCTGGCTGCGGGAGAGCCACTCCACGATGGCGGTAGCGGTCGTCCTGCCGGGGTCGGTGATTCCCTGGGTGCCGAACAGGCGGTTGAACTCGAACAGGAAGGGGTGATCCCCGACCATGGCGACGTCGAATCCCCCGTGATCGACGCCCAGCCGTGCGGCCACGCGCTGCACCAGTGCCAGCGCGGATGGGGGAATGTCCTCATGGTCGATCGTGCCGCCCTGGGCCACGTTGGCGCGATAACCCCCCGGCGGCGTCACACGCCAGTAGCTGGCGAGGATCCGGTCGCCGATCAACACGATGCGCAGGTCCCGGTCGATGGGAAGACGCGTCTGGGCGTACAGCACCTCCTGGGATGCGGCCAGCGCCTCGAGTTCGCGTCGCCTCTCGAGCAGGTGCACGCCATTGCCGCGGGCGCTGCGGATCTCCTTGACGATCATCGGGTAGCCGATTTCCGCCTCGAGGGTATCGATACCGTGGCAGGTGCTGGCCTGAATCGCGGTTCGCGGGATGTTGTCCGGGCAGATGGCCTGGAAGGCGCGCGTCTGCTCGACCTTGTCGTGGCCCAGGTAGTAGGTGGCCGGCGAGGGGAAGATGCGCTTGTGCATCGCGTGCAGCAGCGTGTTGACCTGCCAGTAGCTGGGGAACAGGAGCCAGTCGGCGGCCTGGATCTCGTCGAGATGATCGTACATGCGCTCGGGTTTGATGTAGCGCACGCCGGGAATGTGCAGGGTGCGGGAAACGTCGAAGGAGATCAGACGCATCGGATACCTCTTGAGATACCAGCACGCTGGCGCGATGGAGGAAAAAAGCGCGCTATCATCGGGCCGTTTCGGCGCTTTGGCAAGTTCTTCGAGGCCTCAATGGGCGGGCTTCTGATATCGCGCGAGGGACTTCGCCCGTGACGCCGCCAAGCGCGACGAAAGCGACGTGCTACGCTCAATTTTGTCGATAACAAAAAAGCGAGGACGGGATGTGGGCGCTTTCACCTGGTGGGATACCGCTGTTCTGATCGTCTACGTGGTGGGGATTGCCTGGGTGGGAGCCCGCTTTGGCAAGGATCAGGAGAGCACGCAGGATTACTTTCTCGGCGGTCGCAAGATTCCCGGCTGGGCCATCGGCCTGTCGGTGATGGCGACCCAGGCCAGCGCGATCACGTTCATCGGCGCGCCCGGCTGGGGTTTCGAGGGTGGCCTGGAGCGCCTGGCCACCTTCATCAACGTGCCGCTGGCGATGGCGGTGCTGATCGTCGTGCTGGTGCCGATCTTCCATCGTGCCGGCATCTACAGCATCTACGAGCTGCTCGAGCGTCGCTTCGGGGCGTTGACCCGGTCGCTGGCGGCGCTGCTGTTCCTGGTCGCGCGCGGCCTCGCCACCGGCGTGGTGCTCTACGCCCCAGCGCTGGTGCTCTCGGTCGTCACCGGCTGGAGCGTCGATCTGACCATCGTGCTGATGGCGGTGATCGCGGTGAGCTATACCGTGCTCGGCGGCATCAGCGCGGTGATCTGGACCGACGTGATCCAGATGTTCGTGCTGTGGCTGGGCGCGATCCTGAGCATGGTACTGATGGTCTCGAGCCTGCCCGGTGGCTGGAGCGACGTGTTCGCCTACGGTGCCGCCAACGGCATGTTCGATACCATCGACCTGTCGCTCGATCCCACCGTGACCTACTCGCTATGGGCGGGGCTGATCGGTGGCGTGGTCATGCACGTCGCCTACTTCGGGACCGACCAGAGCCAGATCCAGCGGGTGCTGACCAGCCCCTCGATCGCCGAGGGGCAGCGCTCGCTGCTGATCGGCGGCTATCTGCTGGTGCCGCAGATGCTGCTCTTTCTGTTCATCGGCGTGATGCTCGCCGCCTACTACCAGCAGCACGGTCTCACCGCGCCGGACAACCTGAACGAGCTGTTCCCGCGCTACGTGGTCAACGCCTTTCCCGTCGGGGTGACCGGGCTGGTGATCGCCGGGGTCTTCGCGGCCGCCATGTCGAGCCTGGATTCCGCGCTCAACTCGCTCTCCGCGGTGACGGTGCGCGACTTCTACGCCCGCTACGTCAGGCCCGACGCCGACGAGAAGCACTACCTCAAGGCGTCGCGCTGGGCGACCATCTTCTGGGGGCTCTATGCCACCGCGTTCGCATTCTTCGCCGGTAATCTCGGCCCGGTCATCGAAGCCGTCAACCGCATCGGTTCCTGGTTCTACGGCGCGCTGCTGGGGACCTTCCTGCTGGCCGTGCTCAGCCATCGCAGCAACGGCAGAGGGGCGGTCAGCGGCATCATCGTCGGCATGGCGGCGGTGTGGGCCGTCTCGCAGACCGATGTCTCCTGGCTCTACCAGAACTTCGTGGGTCTGATCGTCTCGGTCGTCGTCGGCTATGCCGTGAGCTTGACCGCGCCGGCACCGTCGGCCGCGCAGCTCTCGGACGTGGTGATCGACGAGACCGCGCCCGACATGCAGGCGATCCTCAAGGGGCGCAGCGCCGGTGCCGCCGAGATCGGTCGCGATGCGCGCCTGACGCGGCGACGCTGTCTCGGCCTGATCCTCTGGTTCTTCGTGTCGCTGGCCGCACTGGGGCTGCTGCAGGCCTGGGCCAATGGCTGATCGCGAAGACCCGCGGCGGACGAGGCCGGAGGTGGCCACGACGGCGCCGGCGTCGAGACTGCCTCGGCGACTGGGAGCCGCCGCCGCCGAGCCCAGGCTGCGGCGTTACGGTGCCGAGCGGTTCGAGCCGGCGTGGCTGTCGCTGTGGGCACTGGGGATCGGCCGTGAGACGGGAGAAGCGCTGGCCTGGCTGCTGGCGGCCGACAATCTGCCGAGAGCCATGTTGATGGCGGGGGCGTTGCCCCCCCATCCGGCGGAAAGCGACGGCGCGCTGGTCCTGGAGGGCGGTGGACCGCCGACGCTCTCTCAGTTCGAGCGCTGGTGGCTGTGGGAGCGACTGGCCCGGCCGCGGCGCTGGGCGCTGCGGGTCATGCCGGCGACGTTGCGCCCGGTCGAATTTCCACTGTGGCTGGGGTATGCGCCAGGGCGGTCGGGCCGCCATGCCAGGCTGATCGTTCTCAGCGGCCTCTCCGGCGAGGCGCTGGGCTTCGCGACCGGGCGCGCGTCGAGGCCGACAGCGGTCGGCCATCGACGCCGGATGACGATCGCGTTCCCGGCTAGCGGGCGTCGCCGCTGCGCTCCATGGCGACCAGCTGCTCCCGGTTGGGCAGGCCCTCCATGTCGCCGATCACCTGGACCTGGCGGGCGCCGATCAGGTTGCCGCGATGCAGCGCCGCGTGCCAGTCCAGCCCGTCCAGGTACGCGCTGACGATGCCCACCGCGAAACCGTCGCCGGCGCCGACGGTATCGACGACCTGCGCGACGGGCGAGCCGTCGACGGTGCCTTCGCTGTCGGCGATGATGATCGCGTTCGATTTGACGTGCTTTGCCACCTTCCAAGACATTTTAAGCGCCGTCATCTCGGCGTCGGAAGGCG
>NZ_CEXLVS010000013.1:13414-30733 GCF_982684285.1 Salinicola sp.
CGTCGACGGTGCCTTCGCGGTCGGCGGTGCGGAAATAGCTGCCTTCCGGCCCGAGCTTGATCACCACCGCCCTGGCGCCCCGGTCGAGGTAGTCGCCGGCGATGTCGTAGGCCGTCTCGCGGCCGGTCAGCAAGCGGCCCTCGCCGAGGCCCGGCATCACGATATCGGCCTCCGCGGCCAGTGCGTTGAGGGTCTCGATCATGATCGCTTCGCTGGACCACAGGCTGGGACGCAGGTTGGGGTCGAACGAGACCGACAGCCCGGCGCGGCGAGCCTGGCGCAGCAGGTGGAAGGAGAGTTCGCGCGCCGAATCGGAGATGGCGGGCGGGATACCGGTGGCGTGGAGATGGCGGGCCTGCTCCAGCTCGACATCACTGGCGTCGGCGACGCTCAGGTGGCTGGCCGCGCTGCCCCGGCGGACGTACTCGACGTGGGGATCGGCGCCGTCGACGGCACGCTCCTTGAAGATCAGTCCGGTGGCGTTCGCTGCGTCGTGCCGGACATGGCGGCAGTCGAGGCCTTCGGCCTCCAGCGCTCGCTGCAGGAAGGTGCCGTTGTGATCCGCGCCGACCCGACTTAGCCAGCGAACGTCGAAGCCCAGCCTCGACAGTCCGATCGCGACATTGGTATCGGCACCGGCGGTGCGGCGATGGAATCTCGTCACCTGATCCAGCGGCCCTTGATCGTCGGCGATGAACAGCGCCATCGCCTCGCCAAACGTCAGGACATCGTAATCGGTGCGGGTATCGGAACGGGGCATGGCGTCTCCTCGTGGGTGCAAGCACGCTTTGTCGAAAACGTGACGTGAAAGGATAGTGGGGCAGTCGCATCCGGGGAGCCGCTGCGAAACGTCGCCCCGGAGATGTCACTGGGGCGGTGGCTTGTTCTCGACGCGCTGGTAGCGCCCGTTCAGGAGCTCCACCAGATGCTGGCGCTGGGCGTCGTCGATCGCTTCGCCCTGGGCAGTGCCCAACTGGGTGGCGAGATCGGCGCCATCGACCACCCGGACGTCGCGGCTGTCGCCGAGATGCTCGGTTTCGTCATCGATCTCCCAGCCGGGCAGCACCAGTATGCCGCTCACCGGCACGCTCAACTTGGCGTGACGCGCCAGCCACTGACGTAGCCAGACCGTCGAAAGCCTGACCTTGCGCAGGACCTGGCGCTCGTTCCAGCCGCGAAAGCGCAGCCGCTCGCTCTCCACCGAGACGGTGTTGATGGGGCGGCCCTCGAGATCGAGCGGAAATTCGCGGGCCACGGTCTGGATCACGAACACGCCCTGCGGCGTCACCAGCACGTTGTCGATGGTGTAGGAGTCGGCGGGGAAGTCGTGGAACACGAAGTCGGGCTTGGCCAGCGGACGAATCAGGTGGTCAAGGGCCTGTCCCACCGCCAGTTCACAGGCGAGGCTGCGCGTCAGGCGGCGCACTCGCTGCACGTCGCGCAGGATCAAAAAGCAGAACAGCATCGCCAGCAAGGTACTGACCACGCCGTACAGCGACCACTCCAGCCAGCTCTGCTCCTCGGCGAACAGCATCCGGCCCATGCCGTAGACCAGTGGCATCAGGGTGAGCGTCGGCGCCAGCGTGGCATCGAGGAAGAACACCATGCGCGCCTTTTCCAGCCGGTCCCGGTGCGCCTGGGCGATTTCGCGGATCGGCTTGCCGTCGTGCGGGGAGCGGAGGCCGACGGTCTGCACGTCGCGCAGGGTGATTGCCACCAGCGCGGCGGCGCCCAGCGGGGCGAGGAAGATCAGCGGCAGCACGTACTCCAACCAGGCCATGAGCGGTTGTCCTTGCAGTGGCGTGGGCGGGAAGAGGCTCCATTCTAGCCGAGGTCGAGCGTCGTCTGCGATCTTGGCGCGCCGTCGATGCAGATCCGGTTGCGTCCGGCATGCTTGGCCGCGTAGAGCGCCTGATCCGCCAGCAGCAGCCACTGCTCGTGATTCGTCATCAGCGGGCTCTTGGCGGCCAGGCCGACACTGCAGGTGGGCATTCTGGAGAGCGGCGACGGCGGGGGGGAGCGCCCCAGCCGTTGCTGGAACCGCTGGATCGCGGCGGTGGCCTGATCCAGCGAGGTCGACGGCATCAGCAGGCCGAACTCTTCGCCGCCATAACGTCCCAGCAGCACGTCGTCGCCAAACGACTGGCGGAGCAGCGCAGCCAACGTGCGCAACGTCTGGTCGCCGACACCGTGGCCATGCTCGTCGTTGATGCGCTTGAAATGGTCGAGGTCGAGCAGCGCGATCGTGGCGGGCGAATCGGTCGGCAGGTTGGCGGCGACCTGATCCTCCCAGAATCGGCGGTTGAACAGTCCGGTCAATCCATCGGAGCGGCTCAACTCCATCAGTGTCGTCTTCTGGCGGCTGAGCTGGCGGGCCTGGAGATAGGTGATGTAGCCGATCGCAAGCGGGTAGACGATGATCATCGGCAGGCTGCAGAGCAGCACGGCCACCGACGGTACGACGCCTGGAAAGCCCGGAGTGATCAACCACATGCCGATCAGCGCGCCTGCCGCCAGTAGGCCGAAACCCCGCAGCACCATGCGTATCCCGCCGACCGCGATATTATCGAGGCTGATCATCGTCAATACGACGACGGTGGGAAGCAGGTTGAAATGCATGGCTGCCGTCCAGAAGCCGCCCAGCAGACTGTCGGCGCCGAGGTTCTGACGTTCGGCCCGATAGGGTGAGGCGTGGTGCCTCGCTCGCCAGTAAGCGAGATGGGACCAGAGCAGGATCTGCAGTGCCCACAGCGTCCAGACCCAGGGCGGCGTCGGCAGTTCGTGGAGCGCGCTGCCGATGCACAGTCCGCCGATCAGGAGCCCAAGGGTCCGTGGCGCGTAGATGCGTTTAGCGAGACGAATGCCCCTGAGACGCTTGTCGACCACGGGATCCAGAGGCGTATCGGGCATGTCGGCAGCCATCCGGCGTCGAAGACGCCTATATTGTGTCAACGAATCGTATCTTTCATATCTAACATCGATCGTCGGAAAATAGCATGTCCAAAGAGTCAATTCCGGATCTCGCGGCGCTGGTCGATTTCGTCGAGCGCCACCCGCGACTGTTCGTGCTGACTGGCGCCGGCGTCAGCACCGACTGCGGCATTCCCGACTATCGCGATGCGCGGGGCGACTGGAAGCGGCCGCCGCCGGTCAGTCATCAGGCTTTCATGGGGAGTCACGGGGTTCGGCAGCGCTACTGGGCGCGTAGCCTGGTCGGATTTCGTGCCCTGGCCGATGCCCGCCCTGGCTTGGCGCACGAGGCGTTGGCGGCGCTGGAGCGGCAGTCGCGCATCACCGCGCTGGTGACGCAGAACGTCGATGGTCTGCATCAGCGCGCGGGTGCCCGTCGCGTCATCGATCTGCATGGGCAGGCCGACGTGGTGAAGTGCCTGCGCTGCGACGCGACGATGATGCGCCATGCGCTCCACGACGAGCTCTCCCGCCTCAATCCACAATGGCTGGCGTTGACCGCGGAGGTTGGGCCGGACGGCGATGCCGATCTCGATGGCTACGATTTTTCGACCTTCGTGGTGCCGAACTGTCATCGCTGTCATGTCGGCATTCTCAAGCCGGACGTGGTGTTCTTCGGCGACAACGTCCCCAGGGCCCGCGTCGAACGGGCCTTCGATGCCCTCGAGGCGGCTTCGGGGGTGCTGGTGATCGGGTGGTCGCTGATGGTCTATTCCGGGTTTCGCTTTGCCCGTCGGGCGGCCAGGGACGGCAAGTCGCTCGCCTGTGTCAATCTCGGCACCACGCGGGCCGATGAGCTGTTCGCGCTCAAGATCGCGGCGCCGATCGGGCCGACGCTGACGGCGCTGGTCGACGAGCTGGAACGGCGGCGACGCGGCAACGCCCCGGAACGAAAGAACCCGGCCGAGGCCGGGTTCTGATGTCGCCAATGGTACCGGGCGTTCACTGGCGCGTCGGCGGTGCCATGAACTCCGGGCCGACCGGGTCCTTCACCTGCTTCGACAGAATCGCGTCGATATCCGCCATGTCCTCGTCGCTCAGACGCCAGCCGGTGATGTCGCCCAGCGGGTCGACCTGTTCCGGCTTGCGGGCGCCCCACAGCGCGACGATGTTGGGCGAACGGTCCAGGATCCAGCGCACCGCCAGTGCCAGCACGCTCTTGTCGTGGCGGGTGCGGGCCAGTTCGGTCAGCGCGTCGACGGCGGCCAGATACTGGGCGAAGCGCGGCGGCAGGAACTTGGGATCCTTGTTGCGCAGATCGTCGCCGCTGAAGGTGTAGTCCGGGTGCATCTTGCCGGTGAGCGTGGTCCTCGGCGTAAGGCAGGATCTCGCCTTCGATATCGCGCTCGAACAGGTTGTAGGGCGGCTGCAGCGTGTGCAGTGGCGCCGACCGGCGAAAGATATCGCACTGCTCGGGGGAGAAGTTGCTCACGCCGATCGCCCGAATCTTGCCTTCGCGGTGGAAGCGCGCCATCGCCGTGGCGGTCTCCTCGAGCTCGACCAAGGGATCCGGCCAGTGAAACTGATAGAGATCGATATGATCGGTCTTCAGTCGCCGCAGCGAGTCGTCGAGCTCCTTCTCCAGGCGCTTGGCGGTGGCATTGCGGGCCAGGCTGTTGTCGTCGTACCACTCGAGGCCGGCCTTGGTCGCCAGTACCAGCTTGTCGCGCTGGTCGGACTGGGCAACCGCCTTGCCGACGACTTCCTCCGAGTGGCCGAAGCCATAGGCCGGGGCGGTATCGATCAGGTTGACGCCCCGGTCGATGGCGGCGTGGATGGTGCGAATCGCGTTGGGGTCGTCGGTGCCGCCCCACATGCGTCCGCCCATGGCCCAGGTACCGAGGCCGATACGCGAGGTGACGATATCCGTACCCGGTAATGTCAGTGTTTCCATCCTGCCCTCCTTGGTGATGAATCGAAGATTTACAGGGTGAGGTGCCAGCCCGTCCACCACAAGCCGTACCTTCGGCGGGTGGTCTCTTCAGCGAGTCGGTGCCGCGCCGGTGGTCGTGACCGGGATGTCGGGTTCGGCGGCGTCACCGGCGCCGAAAACCGATACCGGATCGGGATTCAGATAGAGGATACGGTCGTCGTCGCGAATCTGCGCGCTGAGGCGATAGAGGTCGTCGCGATCGATCGCTTCGGCGGCATACTGCAGCGTGACCGGAATCGGCAGCCGCCCCAGCTGTTCGTAGCGGCTGCTGGCCAGTACGTCGCCGGTGGAAATGTCCTTGAGCTGGACCTCGAGCACCGCGGATTCGGGCAACGTGACCGGCTCGTCGGCAACCACGCGAGCCGCGAGGGTGTCGAACTGGGGGCCACTGGCACAGCCCGCCAGCATCCCGAGTGCCAGTGCGGCAGTGGCGAGTCGGAGCCACCGTGAAGCGTTGAACGAGAACATCGAATCCCCTTGAGCGTGGAGCGTTGAAGCGCGCGGCGGTACCAGTGGGACAGGAGAACGGAGCGTAAATTCCCCGCCCCGGGCAGGGCGCGGGAGCTCTCCGGCATCACCCCCCGGCGAGTTTGACCTTGTAGCCCAGCGATTCCAGCTCGCGCTTGAGCACATCGCGATGGTCGCCCTGGATCTCGATCACGCCATCCTTGACCGCGCCGCCCGTTCCACAGCGTTTCTTGAGCGACTTGGCCAGCGTCTTCAGCGCTTCGGCATCCAGCGGCACGCCTTGAATCGTCGTCACCCCCTTGCCCTTGCGGCCACTGGTCTCGCGCCGGATGCGAACGATGCCGTCGAGCGCGGCGATCCGTTCGGCTACCTCGCGCGCCCGGCACTCGCATTCGGCGACAGGGCGACGGCAGTCGGGGCAGGTCTCGCCATGTTCGGTCGAATAGACCAGACCGCGCAGTTGATCCTGTAACGAAGGCATGGGAACTCCGATAAGACGTGAAGGGCACATGATAACGCGGCCATCCGGCCGCTAACGAGCGATCCACAACGATCGCGGCCCGAGCCAGGGGCTCGGGCCGCGATCATCGCCGTCAGCGATGGATCCTCGGTCGGTGGCTGCCGCCGAACGCGCTCGGTCGAGCTGCTAGAGGTTGCCGACGGCGAGGGCCGGGATCAGCTTGTCGATCACCGCTGGCAGTTCGCGCATGTGGCGAATCCCGATGGCGCCGGAGGGCGTGGGCTCGAGGTCGGGGAAGCGATTGAGATGGACGACCCGCATTCCCGCGGCCAGCGCGGCGCGGACGCCCACCTGGGCGTCGTCGATCACGATGCAGTCGGACGGTGCGAAGCCCATGTCGCGGCCGGCGTGCAGGAACAGGCCCGGCGCCGGCTTCCAGCTGCCCACGGTGTAGGCGCTGTAGATGTGATCGCCGAAGAAGCCCCGCAATCCCGTGCTGTCCAGCGCTCGCCGAATCTTGGTCTCGGGCCCGTTGGAGGCAACGCAGCGCGGCAGGGAACCGAGCGCGTCGAGCGCTTCCGGCACGCCAGCGATGGGCTCGAGCTCGTCGACCATGCGCTCGTGCATCTCCTGGCGCATGGCCGTCTCGATCCGCTGGCGAACGGGATCCTCGAGGCGTCCGTGCAGTCGCTCCAGATGGGACACGATGCTGGCGAACCGTGCGCCACGAAAGTCCGTCATGTAATCGCCGGCCTGGAAGGGCAGGCCCGCCTGATTCAGATACTTTGCCATGACTTCGGCGAGGAGGGGTTCGCTATCGACCAGAGTACCGTCGCAATCGAAAAGCAAGCAGAGGGGATCGGGCATGGTGGGTCGCCTCGAGGGCGCTGTCAGTGGATGTTACGCCGGCCGTTGATGACGTCGGGCCGTTGCGGTTGACTCCAGTTCTCTGATTATCGGCCCCGTGATCGAAGACTGTAGGATTACGGAACACTGTTTTTAATCTATCTTGCAACTTTAGTCGCCCCGGCTGGAAATCACAAGCCGGGGCGGATGACTCCCCAGAAATTGCACACTTTTTGATCGGCCGGTATCAGCCGGCGTCCGGGCCGAAAGTCTGGGGCAGGTAGAGGATCAGGCCGGGGAAGGCGATCAGCAGGCCGATCACCAGCAGCATGACCAACAGATAGATCATCGTCGTGCCCAGCGCCGCGAGCAGGGGGATGCCGCCGATCTTGGCCGAGATCATCAGGCACAGGCCGTAAGGCGGGGTGATCAGGCCAAGGCCGAGCGCCATGACGCTGATCACGCCAAACTGCAGCGGATCGACGCCCGCCTGCGCCGCCAGCGGTTGGAAGATCGGTGCCAGAATCGCCATCGCCGGCAGCGAATCCATGAAGGTGCCGACCAGCAGCATGACGATGGTGGCGATGATCAGCAGCGTGGTCGGGTCGCTGATCTCGACGCCAGCCATCAGCTGCGGTGGAATGCGATAGAAGCTGATCAGGTAGCCGAAGATGGCGGCACCCACCAGGCTGAATAGCGACAGCGAGCAGAGTCGAACGGTGTCGGTCGAGGCGTCCAGCACGCTTCTGAAGGTCAGCTCGCGGTAAACGATGAAACCCAGCAGCAGGGCATAGAGCACCGCCATTACCGCCGCCTCGGTCGGCGTGACGATACCGAGGGTAATGCCACCGATGATCAACACCGGTATGCCGGCGGCGAGCAGGCCGTCCTTGCCCGAGCTGGCCAGCTGCCTGAGCGTGGCCCGCTTGCGCGTCGGCACGTCGTAGCGGCGCACATAGCCGAGGTTGAGCAGCAGTTGTGCCACCGCGATCAGGACCCCGGGGATGATTCCACCCAAGAACAGCCCGGCGATCGAGGTGCTGGTCAGCGCACCCCAGACGATCATGTTGATCGACGGCGGAATGATGACGCCCATCACCGAGGAGGCCGCGGTGACAGCGACGCTGAAATGGGCCGGGTAGCCCTCTCTCTTCATTGCCGGGATCAGCACCGTACCGATGCCGGCGCTATCCGCCGTCGATGAGCCCGAAACCCCGGCGAACAGCATGCTCACCAGCACGTTGACGTGGGCCAGTGCACCTTTGACATGGCCGACCAGATTGAGACACAGCGTGATCAGGCGGTCGGTGATCCTGGCCGCGTTCATCAGGTTGCCGGCGAGCAGGAACAGCGGGACCGCCAGCAGCACGAACGAATCCATGCCGTAGTACATGCGCTGGAACATGACCCAGGGTATGAGACGTGGGTCGAGCACGATGATCGAGAACGACGTCAGCACCAGCGACATGGCGATGGGGGCGCCGAGTATGATGAATACGCCGAGCAGCGCGAACAGAAGCCACGGCAGCAGGGGTAACCAGTCAGTGGGCATCATGATCTGTTCTCCGGCGAGTCGAGTATCTGCGTCGGTGGCGCGTCCCCCAGCTCATCGATTTCGGAAGGCGTGTCGAGCTCGCGCTCCATGGCGTCGACGCCGTGGGCCATCGTCACCAGCAGGCGCTGCAGGCTGAACAGCACGATCAGTAGGCCGCTGACGAAGAAGGTCGAGTAGGTCACCACCATCGGCAGCTGCGAGGCGCTGGCGATGCGATCGAAACCGGAGCGCAGGAAGTCGAAGCCGAACACGACGAAGATCACGCCCACCAGCAGGCAGGCGACGTCGCGAATCACTCGCGTGATCCGGTCCGGCCGGGAACCGCGCGGGAATGCCTCCAGCACGAAGTGGTCGGCATGCAGCACGCCGATGGCGGTGCCCAGCATGATCATCCACTGGAAGGCGAAACGGCTCATCTCCTCGGTCCAGTAGAGCCGCGGCATGAAGCCCAGGTTGCGGCTCGCGATCTGATAGACGATCAGTACGATGAAGCTGGCCAGCAACAGCAGCAACACGCCATTGAGGAAGCGCTCCAGCTGGCGGTTGACGCGGCCCAGGGCCATTGCGAATGGCATGAGGTGCTCCTCAATCCGTGTCGATGATGAGTTCGTGGAGATCGCCTAGCCCCATGTCGTCGATGACCCGCCCCAGCGGTTCGGCGACGAGCTGCTGCATCCGCTCACGGTCCATGGGGTAGAAAGTGGCGCCTTCCTCTTTCAGCTTGTCCCGGGACTCCTTGTCGAGCCGGATCTGCAGGTTGCGCGCGTACTGCTCGCTCTCGTCGGCAGCCGCTTGCACCGCCTGCCGCTGTGCCGGCGTCAGCGAGTCCCAGGTGTCGTCGGAGAGCGTCAGCAGGCGTACGGTGATGTCGTGCTCGGAGAGCCCGATATAGGGCGCGACCTCGTGGAAACGCATGCGGTAGATCCACTCCGCCTCGTTGAGCAGGCCGTCGATGGCGCCGAGCTGCAGGCCGGTGTAGATCTCCTTGTAGGCCATCACCGTCGGCTGGGTACCCAGCGCCGCCCAGGCGGTGATCACCGGGCGGGTCGGATTGGTGCGCAGCTTCATGCCCCGGAGCGCGTCGAGATTCTCGAGCGGCCGCGTGCTGACGATCTGACGCGTGCTCCCGCCGTAGTAGGCGAGCACCTTGACCCCGGTTTCCTCCTCGATACGCCGGGCGATTTCCCGGCCCGGCTCGCCATCCAGCACGTGACGCCAGTGGTCGAGATCGCGATACAGAAAGGGAATCGAGAAGATGCTGGCGGTGTGCGAGAACTCCGAGATCAGCCCCGGGTTGACGATCGAGAGGTCCAGCGCACCGGCGGTCTGCTGCTCGAACATCTCGGTTTCGTGACCCAGCACCGAGTTGCTGTAGATGTTGACCGTCAGGCCGCCGTCGGTCTTCTCCTCCAGCAGCTGCTTGAAGCGCTCTGCACTGAGGTGATAGGCCGTGTCCTCGGTGGCGCCATGGCCGAAGATCAGCTCTCGGGCCTGGGCGTGAGGAACGATGGCGACGAGGGCCAGTGTCATCAGCAGGGCGGTGGCGAACCCGCGATGGGCCGAGGGGCGATGGCTCATGTCGACTCCTGCGCGACAGCGGATGAAATTCGGGAACTGGCGCGAATCACCAGGGGCGCCTCGAGCACGATGCGCTGTCGCTCGCCTTCGGGCTGCGCTATCCGCTTCAGGGCCAGTTCGGCGGCGTTGCGACCGATGGCACGAGGATGCGTCGCGATGCTGCTCAGGGCGGGCTCGGCGAGAGCGGCTTCCTCGATGTCGTCGACGCCGATCACCGCGCAATCCCGTCCCGCGCGAAGCCCGAGATGCGACAGCGCCAGCAGGGCGCCGAGCGCGACCAGATCGTTGTGGCAGATCAGTGCGGTAGGCGCGGTGTTACCGCGCAACAGCGCCAGGGTTCGTTCGCGCCCCGCGCAACGGGTCAATGGCCCGCGATCGACGTGCGACAGATCGTCGAGACCGGCTTCGTGCATGGCGTGTCGATAGCCCGCGAGGCGCTCCCGGTCGGCGGAGTGATCGGCGATACCCGCGAGCAGCGTGATGCGGCGATGCCCCTGGATGACGAGATGACGAACGGCATTGATGACGCCGGTGCGGAGATCGGCGCCGACATAGTCGCCGAGCGGCGACTTGCCGACGTGTCGCATGACCTCGATACAAGGCATGCCCCAGTCGGCAATCGCTTCGATCGACGCCGCCGGTGTCTCTTCCGCCGGGCACAGCAGTAGTGCATCGACCCGATGCTCACGCATGCGGGCGAGAAACCGAGCCTGACGATCCAGGCTGTCGCCGCTGCTGGCCAGGAAGGGGATGTAGTCGGCGGCCTGCAGCGTCTCGTCGATCCCCGCCATCAAGGCCCCGAAGAACGGATTGGCGATATCGTGGACAACCACCCCGACGGTGGCGGTGCGCGAGCTTCTCAAGGTCGCGGCGCCGCGATTGTAGACGTAACCCAGCGCGGCGGCGGCTTCCTGCACCCGCTTTCGGGTCGCCCCCGCCACCAATTCACTCTCTTGCATCACCAGCGAGACGGTCGAACGAGACACGCCCGCATGGGCGGCGATGTCCTTGAGCGTCACGCGGGTTCGGGCAGTGGATCCCATCGTATCCTCGTGTTTGGATCGATCCAAAAGTGTCGAAAAGGCTAGTGCGCCACGACGATGTCGCCTATCCCCCTTTGGTGGTATATCCCATCACCGGCAGTCGGGAGCCTCGACGCAGAGGCCCCGGCCGGATGAGCGCGGCACTGTCAAAGACACGAGCGTGATATCAGTCGAGACGGCCTGTCCAGGCTTCCTCGTTGAACGGGCTGAGCGGACGCTTGCCCTCCAGCGCCAGCATGATGTTGTCCACCGCACGCTGCGCCATTGCCGTGCGCGTTTCATGGGTGGCGGAGCCGATATGCGGCAGTGCGACGACGTTGGGCATCCTGGGCAGCGGGGAGTCCGCCGGCAGCGGCTCCTGTTCGAACACGTCGAGACCGGCACCGCGAATGCGGCCGCTTTCGAGGGCTTCGATCAGCGCCGCCTCGTCCACCACCTGGCCGCGGGAGATGTTGATGAAGATGGCGCTCTCCTTCATCAGCCCGAATTCGCGGGCACCGATGAGCTGGCGGGTCTCCGGGGTCAGCGGGACGATGGCGCAGACGAAATCGGACTGCTGCAGCAACTCGTCCAGTTCGCAGTGGCGGGCGCCCAGTTCCGCGTCGAGCGCCGGCTTGGGCGAGGCGTTGGCGTAGAGGATCTTCATGCCGAAGCCGAGTGCGCCCCGGCGAGCCACGGCCTGGCCGATACGGCCGAAACCGACCATGCCCAGCGTCTTGCCGTGGACGTCGCTGCCGAACTGCTCGGGCCCGATGCTCGCTTTCCAGTCGCCGCGCCTGACGTACTCGGCCAGCTCCACCACCCGACGCGCGCTCGCCATGATCAGCGAGAAGCCGGTATCGGCGGTGGTCTCGGTGAGCACGTCCGGGGTGTTGCAGAGCAGAATGCCGCGTCGGGTCAGTTCCTCGACCGGGTAGTTGTCCACACCCACCGAGATGCTGGCGATCGCTTCGAGGCTGGGGGCGGCGTCGAGCAGCTCTGGCGTCAGGGTGACCCCGGCACCGATCAGGCCGTGGGCCTCGCCCAGTGCTTCGCGAAACGCCGGGTCGTCGGGCGACTCGAGCTTGCCGAAGTAGTCGACGTGGAAGCGTTCGCGGAGCTGGTCGAGTTGCTGGTCGTTGAGGCGGCGATACGCCAGGATGCGCTTGCGCATGGAAGACTCTCCGGCTGGAAGATGCATGATGCCGCGGGCGATGACGTCGACGCCCGCGAGACGAGGGACGCACGAGCTTACCGACAAACCCGGCCCCTTGAGGCGATGCTCCGACGAAAGTCTAGACCAGTGAGCGCGCGAGTGGCCGGGAATGTCACCGTGTACCTGGTCCGACGAACGCCTGGGCGAGTGAAACTCGGACCGATGGCTGCCGCCTTGGGGTGGCGCCGTTGGCGGAACCTTGTAATGTGGACGGTCTATTCGTGATGAGGCGAGGCGTGACGATGCAAGCGGACGTTGTGGTGCTGGGTGCCGGCATGATCGGCGTGTCGACGGCGTTGCAGTTGCAGCGGCGGGGCAGGCAGGTGGCGCTGATCGATCGGCGGGCGCCGGGGGAGGAGACTTCCTATGGCAACGCCGGGCTGATTCAGCGCGAGGCCGTCGAGCCCTATCCGTTCCCCCACGACAGCCGCATGATCTTCAAGGTCATGCGCAAGGGCGGCATCGACGTCAACTATCATCCGCTGGCGCTGCCCAAGCTGGCCTCGCCACTGGCGCAGTACTGGTGGTGGTCGTCACCGTCGCGCTACGCCAGGGTCGCGCGGGAATACAGCCGGCTGATAGAGCACTGCCTGAGCGAGCACGACAGCCTGATCCGAGAGGCGGGCGCCGAGGCGCTGGTGCGCCAGACCGGCTGGCGCACGGCGTTTCGGACACCGGGCGCCATGGCGCAGGGCGTCGCGCACGCCGAGCGGCTGCAGCGCGAGTACGGCGTCGAGCACGCGATCGTCGAGGGTTCGGAACTCAGCCGACAGGAACCGGGCATCAAGCGCGAACTGGCCGGTGCGGTGCACTGGACCCAGCCCTGGTCGGTGCGCGATCCCGGCGCACTGGTCGCGAGCTACGCCGAGCTGTTCCGACAGCGGGGCGGCCATTTCGCCAACGGCGACGCGACGACGCTGGTACGACACGGCAGCGGCTGGCGCGTGACCACCCAGGAAGGGATGATCGATGCCGAACAGGCGGTCATCGCTCTCGGCCCCTGGGCGGATACGCTGACCCGGCGCCTGGGGTATCGCCTGCCGCTGTTCGTCAAGCGCGGCTACCATCGCCACTATGCGATGCAGAAACCGCTCGGCATGGCGATGCTGGATGCGGAAAACGGCATCATGCTGGCGCCGATGAACCGCGGGCTGCGGATCACCACGGGCGCCGAATTCGCGCGTCTCGATGCCCGCGCCACGCCGATGCAGTCCGGCAAGGCCGAAGTCGCGGCGCGCCAGATTCTCGATCTCGGCGAGGCGGTCGAAACCTCGTCGTGGCTGGGTGCGCGACCCTGCACCAGCGACATGAAACCGATCATCGGCCCGGCGCCGAAACACCCTGGGCTGTGGCTGCACTTCGGGCACGCGCATCAGGGCTTCACGCTGGGGCCGGCATCCGGACGGCTGCTGGCGGAAATGATCTGCGGCGAGACACCCTATATCGACCCCGCGCCCTACGCCCCGACGCGGTTCTGAGCGCAAGCCGCCAGAGATGACGCCGGGATCAAGCGCGAGCCTGCCCGGGCCGCTTGATCAACTGGCGGAATTTCGGCAGCTGCCGGGCGATGGGCGGCAGGCGCAGGATCATCAGCAGGGCGCCGGCGGCGGCGTAGAGGCTCCACTGCTCCAGGTCGGCACGAACCACCCAGAGGAAGTGCAGCAGCCCCAGGCCGAGCACCAGATAGACGATCTTGTGCAGCGTCTTCCAGCGCTTGCCCAGCTTGCGCATGGACCACTTGTTGGAGGTCACGCCCATCACGATCAGCCCGGTGAGTGCCAGCATGCCGACGATGATGTAGGGGCGACGAACGATCTCGCTGCCGAGTCGCGACAGATCCAGCCCGAGAATGAAGACGGCGTAGCAGAACAGATGCAGCAACGCATAGGCCAGCGTCCACAGGCCAAGCTGGCGTCGGATCAGGGTAAATCCTTTCCAGCGCGTCAGCTTGGTCAGCGGGGTCAGGGAGAGCGTCAGCAGCAGCATCCACAGAATGCCCTGGCCGATATTGAGCAACAGGTACTTGCCCGGCTCCGGGCCGGCCGCGTTGATGGCGACCTGGGAGCTCCACCAGGCCAGCGGCACCAGCGCGGCGATGAACACCGCGATGCGCCACAGCGTCAGCGTATAGCGCGGCATCGCCATCAGAAATTCTTCCTCAGGTCCATGCCCTGATAGAGGCTCGCGACCTCGTCGGCGTAGCCGTTGAACATCCGTGTGTCGATGATGTTGGGATTGAACAGGCTGTTGGGCAGCCGGCGCTCGGTGGCCTGGCTCCAGCGCGGATGGTCGACCTTCGGATTGACGTTGGCATAGAAGCCGTACTCGTCCGGGGCGATCGCCTGCCAGGAGTTGACCGGCTGCTCCTCGACCAACGAGATGCGCACGATCGACTTGATGCTCTTGAAGCCGTACTTCCACGGCACGATCAGCCGGAACTGCGCGCCGTTCTGGTTGGGCAGCTCGCGGCCGTACATGCCGAGCCCGAGAATCGCCAGCGGGTGCATCGCCTCGTCCATGCGCAGGCCTTCGGTGTAGGGCCAGTCGATCAGCGCGAACGACGAGTCCTGCCCCGGCATCTGATCCGGTGCGACCAGGGTCTCGAACTTGACGTACTTGGCCTTCGAGGTCGGCTCGGCACGCTTGATGACGTCACCCAGCGGAATCCCCAGCCACGGAATCACCATCGACCACGCCTCGACGCAGCGCAGCCGATAGATGCGCTCCTGCAGTCGAGAGGGCTTGGCGATATCCTCGAGGGCGAAGCGACCGCCGTTGTTGACCTCGCCGTCGATCACTACGCTCCACGGCTGGGTCTTGAGGGAGTCGGCGTTGCGCGCCGGGTCGCCCTTGCCGGTGCCGAATTCGTAGAAATTGTTGTAGTGGGTGGCGTCTTCGAACGGCGTCAGCTTGTCCAGCTCCCGATCGGCGGGTACCACGCTATCCCACTCGGCGTTTTCCAGCTTGGGCTTGAACCAGCCCGGCGGATTGCCGGCCGGTACGTCCTGATAGTCGGACGCGGCGGCTTGGGCGCGGCCGGCCAGCGCCAGCCCCGCTCCGACGCCCGCCAGGCCGCCCATGAAGCGACGGCGCGAGAGATAGACCGATTCTGGGGTGACGTCCGACTCGCGCAGGTCGCCGGGTTTGGCAATCTTGATCAACATGATGAGTCTCCAACCGCCAACAGTGGCATGTCGTGGATACGCGGGCAGCGCGCGGCTGGATGCGTATTGCGCCATTCGGCGCGCGCCGGGACTTGCTCCGAGTCTCGTATGACGCTCAGTCTAGGTGATCTATTCCCTCGCCCCAGTCAAAAAATCCGGGCTGCGCTCAGATCACCCCCAGCCAGCGCCACCAGACGAAATCGAGCGGCCACAGCAGCACGATGGTGATCAGCGCCAGCGGCAGCGTGATCCGCATGGCCTGGCGGATGGTCACGCCGGAGGTGAGCAGGCCGATGATCAGCGGCGGCGACTGATAGGGAAACACCACGGTCGAGAAGCCGATGACCTGAGACATCACCACCGCGGAGGGGGACCAGCCGGTGACATCGGCCAGCTGCGGCGCCAGCGGCGTCATCACCGCGGGGATGCCGGGTAGCGTGACCAGCATGCCCAGCACCGTACCGATCACGGCGAGCCAGGCGAAGTTGCTGGCGGTCGACTCGGGTGACAGCGGCAGCACTTCGAGCAGCCGGCCGGCGATCGCCTCGCCCAGCCCGCTCTGGTGTGCCAGGGCGCCCAGGCTGACGATACCCGCCACATAGATGAACGGTTCCAGATTCATTTGCTGTAGGGGCCTGGCCGGCAGCAGTCCGCTGCCGGGAAACAGGCAGGCCAGCGCCACCAGCATGCCGATCCAGGCCGGCGAGATGCCGTGCCAGGCATCGGTCATCCACATCAGCACGGCGAAGGCCAGCAGTGCGCCCATCATGGTGCCCCCGCGGCCCAGCGGCTGAGCCGCCTCGGCCGTGAACGGCGACGGTGACTCCGCGCGGAACTGCCATAGAATCAGCGCCATGATCAGCGCCCACTTGAGCAGCCCCAGAACGGGAAAGTGCAGCAGCAGGTATTCGCCGTAACTGGGCGAGAAGCCGAGCACCGCTTCACTGGCCCCCATCAGCACGTTGTTGGGCACATTGGCCGGCAGGATCGTGAAGGTGGGCAGAAAGCTCGACATGATGCCGCTGAGCAGAATGCCGCTGCGGCCCGGATTGCCCGGGGCGTAGCCGAAGCGGTCGGCCAGGGTCAGCAGGATCGGCACCAGCAGCACGATCCGGCCCATCGCCGACGGCATGAAGAACGAGGCGATCAATCCCAGCAGCCCGATGCCCACGACCGCCTGTGGATAACCCGATGCGAGGTGAGGGCCGATCCTGGCGGCGACGCGCTCGCCCAGGCCGGTGTGATTGATCGCGGCGCCGATCACCATGCCCGAGAACACCAGCCAGGTCGCCGCCGACTCGAAGCCGGCGAACGCCGTCGAGGCCGGAGCGACTTTCGCCACGGTGCACAGCGTGAAGAAGATCAGCGCGGTCAGCCACTGTGGCAACCAGCCCGTGGCCCACAGGCCGATACAGAGCACCACGACGATACCGGCCTGCAGCACCGAGCCGTCGGCGCTACCCAGCAGGAGCCAGCCCAGCGCACCCAGCAGGGCCAACAGTGACAACCCCTGGCGCCAGGGAAGAGCGGTAACCGAAGACGACATCGTGGCGGTTCCAGAAACGAGCGAGGCGGCAGTATACCAGCGCGTGATCCGACCGCTGGTCCATCTCTTTCGGCGTCAGCGCTGCAGGCTCAATAAGGTAATGGTAATCAGAATGATCGCCATGCCCGCCAGCTGCAGCGGAGCGAGCGTCTGCCCCAGCACGACGAAACCGAACAGCGATGCCGTGACAGGCTCCACCATGGCGACCATCGAAGCCGCCGAGGGCGAAGTTCGCCTCAGCCCGGGCAAGTAGAGGTAAAAGGAGATACCCGCGCCGAACAACCCCAGCAACAGGAAACCGTAGGCATAGCCGGTGAATGGCACTTTCTGAATCTGTTCGAAGTCGACGAACGTCAGCAGCAGTAGCGTCAGGACCAGGAAGGCGATCGACAGCACGGCCTGTGCCGGCCCCTGGGCCCTGGCGTAGCGAAAGCCGAAGATGAAAAGTGCATAGGACAGCCCCGACAGCAGGCCGCAGGCGATGCCCCAAACTGAGACCTGGCCCGTGCCGCTACGCAGGATATCGGTCAGCAGCACGATACCGACCAACACGGCGGCGAT
>NZ_CEXLVS010000014.1:0-5670 GCF_982684285.1 Salinicola sp.
GGCGCATGTAGGTCGACTTGCCGCCCATGTTGGGGCCGGTGATCACCAGCATGCGACGATCGTCGTCGAGGATCAGGTCGTTGGGCACGAAGGGGTGCTGACTGACGTGTTCCACCACCGGGTGACGACCGCCGATGATGTTGAATCCCGGCTGTTCCAGCAGGCGTGGACGCACGAAATCGAGATGCTGGGCGCGTTCGGCGAAGGCGCAGAGCACGTCGAGCGCGCCCAGCGAGCGGCCGGTGGCCTGCAGCGCATCGAGATCGGCATTGAGCGTGTCGATCAGGCTCTCGTAGAGCAGCTTTTCCCGCGCCAGCGCGCGAGACTTGGCGGACAGCGCCTTGTCCTCGAACTCCTTGAGTTCGGGGATGATGAAGCGCTCGGCGTTCTTCAGCGTCTGGCGGCGGATATAGTCCGCCGGCACCTCGCGAGCCTGGGCGCGCGGTATCTCGATGTAGTAGCCGTGGACCCGGTTGTAGCCGACCTTGAGGCCCGGCAGGCCGGTACGTTCGCGCTCACGAAGCTCGAGCTGGATCAGGTAGTCGCCGGCGTGTTCGGCCAGCCCGCGATACTCGTCGAGCTCGGCGTCGAAGCCTTCGCGGATGACACCGCCGTCCCGGATCACCACCGGCGGGTTGTCGATCAGCGCCTGGGTCAGGGTGTCGGCCAGGTCGGGATAGGGGTGGATATGGCGGGCGAGGTCGTCCAGTGCGCTCTCGCCTTCGATTCGCTGGAGATCGGCCTGCAGCGTCGGCAGCACGTTGAGCGCGTCGCGCAGGCGGGCCAGATCCCGGGGGCGGGCGCTGCGCAGTGCCACCCGCGCCAGGATCCGCTCGACATCGCCCACCTCGCTGAGCGGCTCGCGGATCAGCAGGTACTGGTCCGCGTCGAGCAGCAACTGCACCGCTGCCTGGCGGGCGCCGACCTGATGCCGGTCACGCAGGGGCCGATTGAGCCAGCGCTTGAGCAGACGCGAGCCCATCGGCGTGACGGTCGTGTCGAGCACGCTGGCCAGGGTGTTGTCACCACTGCCGCCGAGGTTGATGTCGATCTCGAGATTGCGTCGGCTGGCGGCATCGATCACCACCGATTCGTCACGGCTCTCGACGCTCAGCGCGGTGACATGGGGCAGTCGGGAACGCTGGGTGTCCCTGGCGTAGTCGATCAGCACGCCGGCGGCGACCAGCGCGGTTTCGAGATGGGTGCAACCGAAGCCCCTGAGATCGGCGACCTCGAACTGGTCGCACAGCAGACGGTTGGCGGTCTCCAGGTCGAAATGCCAGTCGTTCTGGCGTTTCAGGCCGGTCCGCTCCGCCAGCGACGGCGAGAGATCGAGGCTTTCGGCGACCAGCAGCTCCGCCGGCTGCAGCCGATGGATCTCGGCCAGCATGTCGGCCTCGCCATCGATCTCGAGCACGCTGAAGCGGCCGCTGGAGAGTTCCAGCCAGGCGATACCCCAGCGTTCGCCGGTGCGATGGAGGGCCACCAGCAGGTTATCGCGGCTGGCATCGAGCAGGGCTTCGTCCAGCAGCGTTCCCGGTGTGACGATGCGCACGACCCGGCGCTCCACCGGCCCCTTGGCCGTGCTCGGATCGCCGATCTGTTCGCAGATGGCCACCGACTGGCCGGATTTGACCAGTCGCGCCAGGTAGGACTCGACGCTGTGGTAGGGGATGCCCGCCATGGGGATCGGCTTGCCGGCCGACTGCCCGCGGGCCGTCAGCGTGATGTCGAGCAGTTGCGATGCACGCTTGGCATCGTCGTAGAAAAGCTCGTAGAAATCGCCCATCCGGTAGAAGAGCAGCACGTCCGGATGCTCGCGCTTGATCTTGAGGTACTGCGCCATCATCGGCGTATGCTGGGTGCTCTTGCTGGAGGCCGCGTCCTGCATGGTGTCTCGGAAGCTCCGTCGATTCTGGGGACACAGAGGGGGCATCGGAATGCCGGGTCGTACGCTGAGGGGCAAGGTTACCACGCGGTGGCTGGGTCCGGCACGGCGCGAGGTGGCGGTCGCCTTAGAGGGGATCATGCATCAGGTGTAGTGATTTCAGCCTGAGTGCCCGCCGATAACTCGTTACAGTGTGTGAAATCGGTACTCGAGGACTCCCATATGGCCCGGTTGGTGCTCAACCACCTCAGTGATTCCACGTATCGCCTGCTGGCCATCGAAGCCAACAAGCGTAACGTCAATCTCAGCGAACTGGCCGTTGTGCTGCTGGAGATCGCCGTTGCCGAACTGGCGGCGCGTCATCCTTCCGTGATTCCTCCGCCCCGGGATCCCCGCGAACCGGATTGACCCGCCTCCCGCCACCGCCTTGCTCCCGCCAGGGCGTGCTCCTCCATCCGCGATACGCAGGCGTCCCCGCAGTGTCCCTTCGGCGATTGCATGAACCACGATTCTCCGCATACTGGGTGGCGATCGGTTTCTCCTTCGGCTCTGCCCCCGTCGTCGCCCGTGGAGCGGCGGCCGACGGGTAGAGCGACCCCTGAAAGAGGCAGTTGCCCATGACGAACGACTCCACATCCCCGCTGGGCGCCGAACCGGATTGCGAGGCGCTCTCCCGGCGCCTGGGGGAGGCCTGTCTGGCGCTGGGTGTCCGGCTCACCACCGCGGAATCCTGTACCGGGGGCGGCGTCGCCAGCGCCATCACGGCGATCGCCGGCAGCTCCGCCTACTTCGAGTCCGGCTACGTGACCTACGCCAATGCCGCCAAGCAGCGCCTGCTGGGAGTGTCGCGGGCCACACTGGAGACCCATGGCGCGGTCAGCGAGGAGACCGTCAGGGAGATGGTCGTCGGTGCCTGTCGCGATAGCGGGGCCGAACTCGGTGTCGCGGTCAGCGGCGTTGCCGGCCCGGCCGGGGGCAGTCCCGACAAGCCCGTGGGCACGGTGTGGTTCGCCTGGGGCAACCCACACCATCAGCGGGTGCAGCGTCATCAGCTGCCGGGGGACCGTCGGCGGATCCGCGAGTCGGCGGTTGCCGTGGCGCTGTCGGGACTGATCGAATCGCTGGCGGAAAGCCGGCCCGACAACGCCTCTCCACGATGACAGCAAGCCGGCGTCCGGGGCTCCACGGCGGCAGGATTGAAAATCTTCGGCGGGGGATAGGCGGGAGCGCTTTTTTTCGCCATACTACTGTCTAACCATACAGTACGTGAGCCGAGCGCTGCGACCGGCTGCCCCGCCTCACTTCGTGCATCCATAGGAGACGTTCATGGCACAGGACGAAAACCGCAGCAAGGCACTCAATGCGGCACTGTCACAGATCGATCGTCAATTCGGCAAAGGCACCGTGATGCGCTTGGGCGATACCCCGCGTACCGCGATTCCGGTGGTGTCGACGGGGTCTCTGGGCCTGGATATTGCACTGGGTGTCGGCGGGTTGCCTTACGGTCGTGTCGTCGAGATCTTCGGTCCGGAATCCTCGGGCAAGACTACGCTGACCCTGTCGGTGATCGCCCAGGCCCAGAAGGATGGCAAGACCTGCGCCTTCGTCGATGCCGAGCACGCGCTCGACCCGAGCTATGCCGAAAAACTCGGTGTCGATCTCGACGAGCTGCTGGTTTCCCAGCCCGACACCGGCGAGCAGGCGCTCGAAATCTGCGACATGCTGGTGCGCTCCGGTGGCGTCGACGTCATCATCATCGATTCAGTGGCGGCGCTGACGCCGCGCGCGGAGATCGAAGGGGAGATGGGCGATTCCCACGTCGGCCTCCAGGCGCGCCTGATGTCCCAGGCGCTGCGCAAGATCACCGGCAACATCAAGAACGCCAACTGCATGGTGGTGTTCATCAACCAGATTCGCATGAAGATCGGCGTGATGTTCGGTAGCCCCGAGACCACCACCGGTGGCAACGCGCTCAAGTTCTACTCCAGCGTGCGCCTCGATATTCGCCGTATCGGTTCGGTCAAGCAGGGCGACGAGGTCACCGGTAACGAAACCCGGGTCAAGGTGGTGAAGAACAAGGTGGCGCCGCCGTTCCGTCAGTCCGAGTTCCAGATCCTGTATGGCAAGGGCATCTACCATGCCGGCGAGGTCATCGATCTCGGCGTGCAGTGCAACCTGGTCGACAAGGCGGGGGCCTGGTACAGCTACAAGGGCAGCAAGATCGGCCAGGGCAAGGCCAACGCCGCCCAGTATCTCGAGGAGCATCCCGAGGTGATGGCCGAGATCGAAACGCAGATTCGGGCCCAGCTGCTCGCGGTACCTGCAACCAAGGAGAAGGAACCCGAAGCGGCCGTCGCCGAAAGCGATGACTCCGGCGATACGCTGCTGTAAGCCGCTATCTCTGGAGGGCGAGGGTATCGATGACTGACCGCAACGACGCCTTCTGCGGTGACGCCGCTTCTCGAGAGGATGTGTCCCGGGAGGTGTCCCCCCGAGACGTTGCCATTCGGTTCCTGGCCCGGCGCGAGTACTCCCGCGTCGAGCTGGAAACCCGCATGAGCGCGAAGGGCCTGGAGCGCGAAGATATCCGCCAGGCCCTGAACGAACTGGTGAGGGAGGGGCTTCAGTCCGATGCGAGATTCGCCGAGGTCTTCGTCCGCTCGCGCATTGCGCACGGGCAGGGCCCCGTCAAGATTCGCGTCGACATGGCACGGCGGGGAATCGATGAGTCGCTGATATCTTCGGCTTTCGAGAGTGAGGCCCCCGACTGGGGGGATCTGGCGAGTCAGGCCCTCGCCAAGCGCTTCGATTCTCCGGGGGTCACCCCGCGGGAGCGTGCCAAGAGAGAGCGCTTCCTGGCGGGGCGCGGCTTCGAGTTCGAGCAGGTTCGCCATGCCATGAGGCACGCCTGGTCGAGCAGTATCTCCTGAACCTTCGTCACGAGTCATCACGCGCCTCTGCCCCCGGATTTCCGGGGCTTCCCTCCCGTATCTCTACCGCAAGCCGGCAGCCCGCCGGAACGCTGCGCTCCTTCTCCTTCTCCTTCTTCGCCGCTATGCGCCGCACGCGATACTCGTCCCGTGTATCGCCCTCCCGCCGGTTACCCACGACCCGTGGCGGGGGGGTCGGGCCGACCACAAGGGTGTCGCACTCGACAGACTATCGGCTGACCACGTTATACTAATGCGCTTTGCGATGGCAGGAGAGGCGTTCACGGCGCCTCTTCATTGCCGTGTTCTGTGTCGCCACGTGGTCTGCTAGCCGCCGTGGGCACGCCTATCGCCACGGATTGTTTATGAAAAGTGCAGATATCAGACAGGCTTTCCTGAGCTTCTTCGAGGAGCGCGGGCACACCATCGTACCTTCCGCCTCTCTGGTGCCGGAAAACGATCCCACGCTTCTCTTCACCAACGCCGGCATGGTGCCGTTCAAGGACGTGTTCCTGGGCCGGGACCCCCGTCCCTACGTGCGCGCCACCTCGGCGCAGCGCTGCGTGCGCGCCGGTGGCAAGCACAACGATCTGGACAACGTCGGCTATACCGCTCGTCACCACACCTTCTTCGAGATGATGGGCAACTTCAGCTTCGGCGACTATTTCAAGGCCGATGCGATTCGCTACGCCTGGACGTTCATCACCGAGGTTCTGGCGCTGCCCAAGGACAAGCTCTGGGTCACGGTCCATATCAGCGACGACGAAGCGGCCAGAATCTGGATCGAGGATATCGGCGTCGACCCCGCGCGGCTGTCACGTCTGGATGAGGACAACTTCTGGCAGATGGGTG
>NZ_CEXLVS010000014.1:5680-29326 GCF_982684285.1 Salinicola sp.
GACTGTCACTTTGGGCCTACCCAAAGAGCGTCTCTGGGTGACCTGTCATGTATCAGATGACGAGGCCGAAGAGATTTGGGTCAACGAGATCGGCTTTCCGCGTGAGCGAATCTCCCGTCTGGACGAGGACAACTTCTGGCAGATGGGTGACACCGGCCCCTGCGGCCCCTGCTCGGAGATCTTCTACGACCACGGCCCGGAGGTCTGGGGCGGCCCGCCGGGAAGCCCGGAAGAGGACGGGGATCGCTACATCGAGGTGTGGAACCTCGTTTTCATGCAGTTCGACCGCGACGCCTCCGGCAACATGAATCCGCTGCCCAAGCCGTCGATCGATACCGGCATGGGGCTGGAGCGCATGGCTGCGGTGATGCAGGGCGTCCACTCCAACTACGAGATTGACCTGTTCCGTAACCTGCTGCTGGCCGCGTCCGAAGTGACCGGCCACGACGACATCAAGACGCCGTCGCTGCGGGTCATCGCCGATCATATCCGCTCCTGCGCGTTTTTGATCGTCGACGGGGTGCTGCCGTCCAACGAAGGGCGTGGCTACGTGCTGCGTCGCATCATCCGTCGTGCGGTACGCCATGGGCACAAGCTGGGCGCCAGCGAGCCGTTCTTCCACAAGCTGGTGGCGGCGCTGGATGCCGAGATGGGCGAGGCCTACCCAGAGCTGCGCCAGGCCCGCGATCAGATCGAGCGGGTACTGCTGAAGGAGGAACAGCAGTTCGCGCGGACGCTGGATCACGGCATGAAGCTGCTCGAAGAGGCGCTCTCGGCGCTCGAAGACGACGTTCTGCCAGGCGAAACCATCTTCAAGCTCTACGACACCTACGGCTTCCCGTTCGACCTGACTGCCGACGTCTGCCGCGAACGCGGCGTGATGCTGGACCAGGCAGGGTTCGAGCGCGAGCTGGAGGCGCAGCGCCAGCGGGCGCGTGCCGCGAGCCAGTTCGGCGGCGACTATGGTGCCGCGCTCGAGCTCGAGGGCAGCACCGAGTTTACCGGTTACGATCGGCTCGAGGATTCGTCGAAGGTAACGGCGATCGTCGATGAAGCGGGCAATGCGCTTGCGGCGCTCGAGGAGGGCCAGAAGGGTGTCATCGTGCTGGATCGCACACCTTTCTATGCCGAGTCGGGCGGTCAGGTGGGCGATACCGGCTATCTTCAAACCGACGGTGGCCGCTTCCAGGTGACCAACACGCGCAAGCAGGCGGGGCATCATCTCCACGAAGGCGTGATGGTCGGGGGGCGCGTGACCGTCGGCGAGAGGCTCGCGCCGCAGGTGGATCCTGCGCTGCGACTGGCAACCATGCGCAACCACTCGGCGACCCACCTGCTCCATGAAGCCTTGCGGTTGACCCTCGGCGATCATGTCCAGCAGAAGGGTTCGCTGGTCAGCGCCGAACGTCTACGCTTCGATTTCAGCCATTTCGAGCCGCTCACCCCGGAGCAGCTGGCGCAGGTCGAGCGCATCGTCAATGCTCAGATCCTGGCCAACGCGCCGACACGGACCGAGCTGATGACGCTCGACGAGGCCAAGGCGAGGGGCGCCCGCGCCCTGTTCGAAGCCAAGTACCTCGATAGCGTGCGCGTGCTGACGATCGGCGCCGACGACTTCTCGATCGAGCTTTGCGGTGGGACGCACGTGGCCCGCAGTGGTGACATCGGGCCGTTCCATATCGTTTCCGAGTCCGGCACCGCGGCGGGTGTGCGACGTATCGAGGCGATCACCGGCGAGGCGGCGATGGCGTGGTTCGCCGCGCAGGAGCGTGAGCTCAATACGGTCGGCGAGCGCCTGAAAGCCAGGCCGGAGCAGATCGTCGAGCGACTGGATGCCGTGCTCGAGAGACAGCGGGGGCTGGAAAGGGAACTCGAGCGTCTCAAGGCCAAGTTGGCCAGCGCGGCGGGTAGCGATCTGCTCGGGAAGGCGCAGGAGGTCGAAGGGGTCCGGGTATTGGCGACCCAGCTCGAGGGGGTCTCCGGCAAGGACCTGCGGGGGCTGCACGACCAGCTCAAGCAGAAGATGGGGTCTGGCGTGCTGGTGCTGGCGACGGCCCAGGAAGGCAAGGTCAGCCTGATCGCTGGAGTGACCGACGATCTGGTCGCCAAGGTCAAGGCCGGCGAGCTCGTCAACCACGTCGCTGCGCAGGTCGGTGGGAAGGGGGGCGGGCGCCCCGACATGGCCCAGGCTGGCGGCAGCGATCCGGCACGGCTGCCGGCGGCGCTGGAGAGCGTGCCAGCCTGGATTGCCGAGCGGCTGGCCTAAATGCATTCACGACCGGCGCCAGCGCCGGTCGACAACGCTAGGGAGCATTGAGCAGACTCATGGCGCTATACGTACAGAAATTCGGAGGCACATCGGTCGGCTCGGTGGAGCGGATCAAGGCCGTGGCCGAGAAGGTCAAGCGTGATCGCGACGCCGGGCATCGGGTCGTCGTCGTGGTATCGGCGATGAGCGGCGAGACCAATCGCCTCATCGGCCTGGCCAGTCAGATCAACGAGGATCCGACGCCGCGCGAGATGGACATGCTGGTCTCGACCGGGGAGCAGGTCACCATTTCGCTGCTGGCCATGGCCCTGCACCAGTTGGGTGTGCCGGCGACCTCCTACACCGGCGCCCAGGTGGGCATTCGCACCGATAGCGCGCATACCAAGGCACGCATCCAGCGTATCGAGACCGATGAACTCCAGGATGATCTGGATGACGGCCAGGTAGTGGTCGTGGCGGGTTTCCAGGGGGTCGACGAGGAGGGCAACATCACTACCCTGGGGCGCGGCGGCTCGGACACCACCGGCGTTGCGCTGGCCGCGGCACTGAACGCGGACGAGTGCCAGATCTATACCGATGTGGACGGCGTTTACACCACGGACCCCAGGGTCTGCTCCAAGGCGCAGCGCCTGGAGAAGATCACGGTGGAAGAGATGCTGGAGCTGGCGAGTCTGGGCTCCAAGGTTCTCCAGATCCGGGCGGTGGAGTTCGCCGGCAAATACAACGTACCGTTACGCGTGCTCTCGAGTTTCGAGGAAGGTCCGGGCACGCTGATCGTGGCAGACGAGGAATTCGAATCGATGGAAGAACCGCTCATCTCCGGTATCGCCTTCACCGCGAACGAGGCCAAGCTCACGCTGCTCAACACGCCCGACGTTCCCGGCGTGGCGTCGAGAATTCTGGGCCCGATCGCCGATGCCAATATCGAAGTCGACATGATCGTCCAGAACGTGGCGCCGGCGGGCGACTACACCGACTTCACCTTCACCGTTGCCAAGGGCGACTACAAGCAGACCATGCGGATTCTGCAGAACGACGTCATCCCGGCCCTGGGTGGCGGCGACCTGCGGGGCGACGAGAACATCGCCAAGGTTTCGCTGGTCGGCGTCGGCATGCGTTCCCACGCCGGCGTCGCGTCCAAGATGTTCCGCGTTCTCTCCGAAGAGAACATCAACATCCGGATGGTATCGACGTCGGAGATCAAGATTTCCGTCGTGATCGACGAGAAGGCGATGGAGCTTGCGGTGCGAGCGCTGCACACCGCCTTTGGCCTCGACAAGGACAGTATTCAAAGCGAATGATCGAATAACGCCTTCACGAATGGCCCAGGCGTTCTACGCTAAGGGGGAGTTGGAAGAAAGCGAAGGAAACATGCACTCTTTCAACGATGCCACGGGTTTTCATGGAATGGCGTCATTGGCCTGAGGGCCCGTATGACGCATAATCGCTCCTCGGGTGGCAGACCTGCCTTGCAGGAGGCCCGAGAGCTTGACCCGAGAATGGAAGAAGGCCCTGAGAAGGAGATCAGATAATGCTCATCCTGACCCGTCGCGTGGGAGAGACTCTCATGATCGGCGACGACATTACCGTCACGGTTCTGGGAGTGAAAGGGAATCAGGTGCGTATTGGCGTGAATGCGCCCAAGGATGTGGCCGTCCACCGTGAAGAGATCTATCAGCGCATCCAGCGTGAGAAATCCGAGGACGAAGACGGCGATCCTGGCGCGTGAGTGCTGGATAGGCGCTTTGGTACCGTCTGGGCTGGTGAAGTCGTCCCCTTTATCGGCTCGGGCTTTCTCTGGAACTCTCCCTCGCTCTTCCATACTCGCCCCTGTGGCGCCAGCCTTGCGGTAACTTCTTCATCCTCTAAGGTTTTTGGGAATTTTTTTGGCCTATCGGCTGGACAAGGCCAAACGGAATCGGTAATCTACGCGCCGTGCTGATCGGGGAGAGGTGGCCGAGTGGCTGAAGGCGCTCCCCTGCTAAGGGAGTATAGGGTTTATAGCCCTATCGAGGGTTCGAATCCCTCCCTCTCCGCCATTTTCGCAAGCGCGAAGAACACGATCGGCACTGTGTGAAAGAGACGTGGATCAAGCGCCCGTAGCTCAGCTGGATAGAGTACCTGACTACGAATCAGGGGGTCGGAGGTTCGAATCCTCCCGGGCGCGCCATACCATCGAAAACCCCCGTGCCTCTGGCGCGGGGGTTTTCGTTTGTAGGGCCGTCGCTCTAGGTCGCCATCGTCGCAGAGGCGCGAGCCGACGGACCTGAGTGGGCCGAGTCCGACTTCGACCCGAGGTCGCTCAATCCGGCAACAAAGGGCGCCAGCGCGGTTTCCCGTCGCAATGCCACGAAGCGCGTGGCTGCCTCGGGGTCTCGACCCCGCATGATGTTGAGCCACTGTTTCAGCAGTGACACGATGACCTTCTCCGGCATTCCTGCGCCGCGTTTGGCTTCGGCATAGCGGATCAGCAGGGCGCTGCGAGCCGACCACGGCGTCGGCGCCAGTCGTTCGCCGCCGGTTTCCAGCCAGTGGCGGATGCGCCGCGCCAGCCAGGGGTCTGCCAGCATGCCGCGCCCCAGCATGACGTCACGGCAGCCTGACAGCGTGCGCGCCTTCCAGTAGTCCTCGAGCGACCAGATATCCCCGTTGGCCACCACCGGCACGCCGACTTCTGCGCGGATCCGGGCGATCCATTCCCAGTGGGCGGGCGGTCGATAGCCCTCGCGCCGGGTACGGGCGTGAACTACCAGCTCCCCGGCACCGCCGGCCTCGGCCGCTTGCGCGCAGGTCAGCGCCAACTGCTTGTCGTCGAAGCCGAGCCGCAGCTTGGCGTTGACCGAAACACCATGCCGTTGGCCCACCTCGGCCACCGCGTCGACCACGGCGTACACGCGCTCCGGCGTTCTCAGCAGCGAGGCGCCACCATCATGGCGGTTGACGGTCTTGGCCGGGCAGCCGAAGTTGAGATCGAGACGCGTGGCGCCCTGGGCGATCGCCTGCTCGGCGTTGGCCGCCAGGGCCTGCGGGTCGGAGCCCAGCAGTTGCAGCGTGACCGGGGTGGCGGAAGGTGTGATCGGCCCGGCGGCGCCCGCCGAAGCCAGCTCGGGGCAGTGGCGCAGGAATACCCGAGGCGGCAATCTGGCGTCGACGACACGCACGAACTCGGTGACACACCAGTCAAGCGCGCCATCCTCGCTCAGCAGGGCGCGAGTGTCGGCATCGATGACGCCCTCCATGGGCGCCAGACCGATGCGCCCGCGTGGGGAGGCGTTGGTGGGTACGGAAAAGTGGTGTCGTGCCATGCGGCCTCCAAGGATCTGGCGGGCGCTAAACTAGCACAATCGTGGCGGTATGCCATGCCCCGGTGAGGGCCCCCGGCGGAGGGGGCGAAACGGCCGCGTGCGGGCTCAGGTCCGGGCAATCTTCCGCTGCTGGAGGAGGCGCCGAACGGTAAATACCACGGAGAGTACGGCCAGGATCAGCAGCCCGGCCGAAATCGGTCGGGTGAAGAACAGCGTCCAGTCTTCGTCGGCCATCAGTGCGCGACGCAGGTTGGTCTCGGCAATCGGCCCGAGGATGACGCCCAGTACCAGCGGCGCCAGCGGATAGTCGAGCTTCGCCAGCAGATAACCGACCAGGCCAACGCCGATCAGCAGGTAGAGGTCGGTGATGCGATTGTTGAGCGCCAGGGCGCCAACGGCGCAGCAGACCAGTACCACCGGCACGATGATCGACTTGGGGATCTCGGTGATCCGCAGGAACCAGCGCATGCTGATCAGGCAGAACGCCAGCACCATGCCGGCGGCCAGGAACATCGCCAGGAACATGCCATAGACCAGATCCGCACTGTCCATGATCAGGCGGGGGCCGACACTGACGCCCTGTACCATCAACGCCGCCATCAGCACGGCATCGACGGCGCTGCCGGGAATGCCCAGCGCAATCATCGGTATCAGCCCGCCGCCGGCGGTGGCGGAATTGCCGGACTCCGAGGCGACCACGCCGTCGGCGATGCCGGTGCCGAAACGTTCCGGGGTCTTCGAGGCGCGCTTGGCCTGGTCGTAGGCGATCAGGTTGGCGATGCTGCCGCCGGCGCCGGGTACCGCGCCGATGACCACACCCAGCATCGACGAGCGCAGCAGGTTGCCCGGCCGGCTCAGCACCTCGCGCATCACGGCCAGCGGCCGGAAATGCAGCTTGCCGCTGACCAGCGACTCCCCGCGCTGGAGTGCCGTCGGGTTCTCGACCTCGCTGGCGAGCTGGCTGACCGCGAAGATGCCGATCAGTACCACCAGGAACGGAATGCCGGCCGCCAGTACGTCGACACCGAAGGTGAAGCGCGGCACGCCCATCATCGGATCCTGACCCACCGTGGCGACGAACAGCCCCAGCAGACTCATCATCAACCCCTTGAGGATCGACTTGCCGACCAGGCTCGCCACTACCGTCACGGCGAACAGGATCAGCGAGAAGTACTCCCAGGGGCCGAGCTTGACGGCGATCATCGCCAGTGGCGGCGCGGCGACGATCAGCACCACGGCACTGATCAGCGCGCCGAAGAACGAGGCCCAGATCCCCAGCGCCAGCGCCCGGCCGGGCTCGCCCTTGCGCGCCATGGGGTAGGCGTCGAACGTCGTCGCCACCGCGGAGGGCGCACCGGGAATGCCCAGCAGGGCGGCGCTGATCAGCCCGCCCGAGCCGCCGCCGACATAGACCGCGAGCATCGTGGCGACGCCTTGCAGCGGCGGCATGGTGAAGGTGACCGGCAGGGTCAGCACGATCGCCATGGTGATCGTGAAGCCGGGTATGGCGGCGGCCACGACACCTGCCATGACGCCAATCATCATGCTGACGAGCGTCGCCAGCGAAAACAGTTGTTCGACGCTGGAGAGCAGCGCATCGGTCATCGTCATGGAGAACTCTCTTGGCCCATTGGAGTTGTTGGCATGGGGCTGTCGATCTTTACGGAGTGGGTCTTCGGGCTACCGTTTACCGCTACCACAGGCGGCCCGGGGGGAGCGAAATCAGGAACACGTGGCTGAACAGCGCATAGAGCCCGAGGCCGAAGACCGCCGCAACCAGGCACGCGATCAGCAGCCGGCGACCGCGGCGTGCACCCAGGATGATCTGGACGGCCAGCAGGAACAGCAGGGACGCCAGCGCGAAGCCGATCCACGGCATGAGTAGCGCATAGACGCAGAAGGCTGCCAGCGTGGCGAAGGCCAGGCGCCGCTGTGCGAACCAGCGGCCAGCTCCCTCGCTCGTCGCCTGGTCGGTCTGGCGCAGGGCCATCGCCGACTGGACCACGATCGCCAGGTTGAAGATGATCAACGCGCCCAGAATCAGCCGGGGGAACGATCCGGCACCCAGCGGTTCCCACATCGACGACGGCAGATCGCCGGCCTGCACGAACAGGCCGACGAAGAGCGCTGCCAGCACGGCGTTGAAGATGACGTTGGCCAGCGCCATGCCACGCTCGCTGCTGGCCTCCCGCCCGGGGCGGGAGGCCGTATCGGTGGCGTCGTTCATCGTGCCAACTTGCCCGAGAGGCGCTTGATGGTTGCGTCGACGTCAGCCAGGTAGTCGGCGTAAGCCTGCGGCCCCATGAACTCGACCTCGGCACCGGCCTTGTTGACCCGAGAGATGAACTCCGGATTCCGGGACAGGGTTTCGAACCCCTTGGCCAATGTTTCAACCTTGGCCGGGTCGATCCCCTTGGGCGCGACGATGCCGCGGTTGATGCTCAGCTTGAGGTCGTCGTAACCGAGCTCCTTGAAGGTGGGTACGTCGGGCGTCTGCTCGAGACGCTCCTTGCTGCCCACGGCGAGAAACCGCAGGTCGTCATTCTTGACGAACTCCAGGCTCGAGGAGATATCGCCGATCGAGGCATCGATATGGCCGCCCACCAGCGAACGAATGCGCGCGCCGGTCCCCTCGAAACCCACATAGCGGAATTGGGCCCCGATGGCGTCCTCGATCATCGCCGCATGGACATGGGGAATGCCGCCGAGGGTGGCACCGACTCGAATCTCGCCGGGGTGGGCCTTGGCGTACTCGGCGAACTCCTCGAAGGTCTTCCAGTCGCTGTCGGCGTTGACCACCAGATATTGCGGCGACGAGGCCAGCGAGGCGATCGGCTGGAAATCGTCCCAGTCGAGCGTCGTCAGGCCGGTGGCGTTGGCGGCCATCAGGCCCTCGTGAATCTGGCCCACGGTGTAACCGTCGGGGTCTTTCTGGGCGAGCTCCTTGAGGCCGATGGTGCCGCTGACGCCGGGCATGTTGATCACCGGCATCGGCTGTCCGAAGGTCTCCTGGGCCGCGTTGGAGATGATGCGCATCAAGGCGTCGCTGCCACCACCCGGCGACCAGGGCACGATGAATTCGATGGCGTGGTCGGGGTAGTCGTCGGCGTATACGGCCTGGCTGGCCGCCAGGCCGCCGGCGGCCAGACCCAGGGTCAGGGAGGCGATCGCGCCGCTGGATGAAAGCGCTCGGCCCAGTCTGCCCCGGGCCATCTGGTGAAGTCCGTCGTAGAACATGTGTTGTCCTTGTTGGTCTGTTGGTTTTGACGTCGTGTCTGTTGCTCTTGTTGTTCTGGATCCTTGCCTTTCTCAGGGGTGTTGCCATTGCCTCGCCAAGCGGTGGTCGGTTCCCGCCGCTCAGCCGAGTAGAAATCCGCCATAGACCAGCCCGACGACGACGGCCCATACCGGGTGGAGCTTGAGTCGCCACAGCATGACGACGGCGATCGCGGCGATGATGGCGGTGTGGATCCAGCCGGCATCATGGACGCCCTCGCCGAGAAACGACCAGGTGAGATAGCCCATCAGCACCATGATCACCGGCCTGACCCACTGGCTCATCGACTTGACCTTGATCGAATCTCGATAGCGATACAGTGTTCCCAGCGCTACCAGCATCAGGATCAGCGAGGGGGCGACCGTGGCGAAGGTCGCCACCAGGCTGCCGCCGATCCCGGCGACGTCGTAGCCGATATAGCCGGCCATCTTGGTGGCGATCGGGCTGGGTAGGGTGTTGCCCAGTGCCAGGGTCTCGGCGAACTGCTGGGAACTCATCCAGCCGTAGCGGCCGACGACTTCGTTCTCGACCAGGGGAATGATCGCCGGTCCCCCGCCGTAGCCGACGATGTTGGGGATGAAGAACGCCAGGAACAGATCCCAGTAGATCATGGCTTGGCCTCCCCGCTGCGCTCGCGCCGCCGCTCCGGTCGCAGCAGCGCGGCGACGAGGATCGCGCCGATCACCAGGCCCGGATGGATGCCGAGTCCGTAGATCAGGCCGCCGGCGACCACGCCCATGATCAGGGTCGCGATCCAGCCGAGCACGACGCGGGACTTGTGGAAGAAGTCCCATGTCAGCTGGGCCATCATCACCATCACCACCGGCACGACGCCCTCGCTCATGCCCTGGATCCAGCGCTGGTCGCGATAGCGGGTGAACAGCCCCAGGAGCACCATCATCGCCACGATGCACGGCACGATGACGGCGACGACGGCATTGATACAGCCCAGTACCCCGCCGACCCGATAGCCGATGGTGCCGGCCATCTTGGTGGCGATGGGGCCGGGCAGCGTATTGCCGATGGCCAGCACGTCGCCGAACTCCTCATCGTTCATCCACTGATAGCGCGTGACCGCTTCGGCGCGAACCAGCGGGATCATCGAGGGGCCGCCGCCGAAGCCGAGCAGACCGATACGCAGAAAGGCCATGAACAGGCGACGCTGAGTCGTCAAGGATGAGGGCATGGCTCAGAGCACCGCGATGCTGGAGTCGGTGCGCGGTTCGGTGCCTCCGCAGTAGATGCCGCTGACGGGATCGCGGAGGATGACCTGGCCGCGACCGTAGGCGGTGGTATCCACGGCAACCGTCATCCGGTGACCGCGCTCGGACATCGCGCGGATCAGGTGCATCGGATAGCCGGGCTCGACGCCGATCCGGCGTCCGCCCATCCACTGCCAGCGCGGCGCGTCCAGCGCCGCCTGCGGGTTGAGACCGAAATCGACCAGGTTCATCACCACCTGCATGTGCCCCTGGGGCTGCATGAAGCCCCCCATCACGCCAAACGGACCGAGCCCGGTGTCGCCCCGGGTCAGGAAGCCGGGGATGATGGTGTGGAAGGTTCGCTTGCCGGGCGCCAGCACGTTGATGTGATCGGCATCCAGGCTGAAGCCGTGGCCACGATTCTGCAGCGAGATACCGGTATCCGGCACCACCACGCCGGAACCGAAGCCGTGATAGTTGCTCTGGATATAGGAGACCATGTTGCCGTCGTCGTCGGCGGTGGCCAGGTAGACCGTGCCGCCGGCCTGCGGCTGGCCGGGTTCGGGGTCGATGGCCCGTTCGCCGATCAGCCGGCGACGGGTGTCGGCGTACTCGTCGCTCAGCAGCGAGGCGACGCTGGTGCGCATGTGCTCGGCCTGGGTGATGTGATGATGACCGTCGGTGTAGGCGAGTTTCATCGCCTCCAACTGGCGATGCAGCAGTTGCGGGTCGTCGCGCACCGTGACGTCGAACCCTTCCATCATCCGCAGCGCCATCAGCGCTACCATGCCCTGGCCGTTGGGCGGGATCTCCCAGACATCGAAGCCGCGATAGTTGACCGAGATCGGGTCGACCCACTCCGGCGCATAGTCGGCCAGGTCGTCGGCGCGCAGATAGCCGCCCGTCGCCCGGGAGAAGGCATCGATCTTCTGCGCCAGCTCGCCGCGGTAGAAGCTCTCGCAGCGGCTCTCGGCCAGCGCTTCCAGGGTTCTTGCCTGGGCCTCGTTGCGATGGAGTTCGCCCGGGCGGGGCGCGTGTCCGTTGGGCGCGAAGGCCTCCAGCCATGGGGCGATGGCGGGATCGTCCGCCTTGGCGCGAAACTCGATCTCGGCACGCTGCCAGAGTTGGCTGATGACCGGGGAGACGGGAAAGCCTTCCCGGGCGATACGGATTGCCGGTGCCAGCAGGGTGGCGAAATCCAGTCTGCCGTGCTGTCTCGACAGTTCCGTCCAGGCGGCGGGGATGCCGGGGACCGTGACCGGCGTCCAGCCGTGCAGGGGCATCTCGCCATGGCCTGCCGCCTCGACCGCCTCGGGCGTCAGCCGCTGGGGAGCATGCCCGCTGGCATTGAGGCCATGGAGCTTGCCGCCTCCGTCGCGGCCCTCGGCCAGCCACACCAGCGCAAAGGCGTCGCCGCCGATGCCGTTGCCACTGGGCTCGACCACGGTCAACACGGCTGCCGTCGCGATGGCGGCGTCGATCGCGTTGCCGCCCTGGGCGAGAATGTCCCGCCCGGCCTGACTGGCCTGGGGTTGCGAGGCCGCCACCATGCCGCGGCTGGCATAGGTGGCGCTGCGGCGGGAAGGGAAGGGGTTGTTGTGGTCGAACGCGAGGGACATTGCGATACCCGGATTATTGTAAAGCGGTGCGTTGGATGCCGAAGGTCTTACGGGAAAATGGATTTTGATCGGTTATGATATGAAAAATCGATTTTTTACTATGGCGTCGTATTATCGTGCAGGTCAAGCCCCGGGTTGGCGAAAGGCACTGGGTCGATGCGATAGTGCGTTTCCGCCACCGAATCAGAAGGTCACTCTTTATGGGAGCTGAAGTCGCCACCGCCAACATGACGGCGAGCCAGCTGTACGCAGCGCTGAAGCGCGATTTGATCGATGGCCGTTTCGCCGCGGGGCAGAAGCTGGCGATCACCGCGCTCAGGCAGCGTTACGGGGTGGGTTTGAGCCCGCTGCGCGAGGCACTGAATCGCCTGGCGGCCTATGGCCTGCTGGAGCAGGAGAATCAGCGTGGCTTTCGGGTCCCCGCACTGAAGCGTGCCGAACTCGACGACATCGCCGATCTGCGACGACGACTCGAGGGATTGGCGCTGACGCAGGCGCTCCAGGCGGGCGGCGACGAATGGGAAGCCGGCCTGCTGGCGGCGTTCCACCGCCTCAAGCGAGCCGACGAGACCCCGGGGCAGCTGGAACACTGGGAGCAGATGCACCTCCAGTTCCACCGCCACCTGCTCGAACCCTGCGGTTCGGCGTGGCTGCTGCGCTTCATCGAGCAGTTGCACGACCAGTTCGACCGCTATCGCCGTATGGCGCCGGCCAACGACACGATCCGGGAGCGGCTCAACGTCCAGCACGGGCAACTGGTGGAGCTGGCCATGGCTCGCGACGTCCCGGCGGCTCGGGCGCTACTCGAGGAGCATATCCGCCTCTCTCACGAGGTGGCGCGAGGGGCCTGCCAGGAGGATCGAACGAGGGTGGAAGAGAGAGGCTAGACGAGGGATCGCCGGACCAGCGCCGCCTGTCTCGGTCAGAGACGCACCAGCGCGCCCTTGAGGCGCTGCTCCAGTGCCGTCAGCGAGAGACTGTCATCGGCCGGCCACGCCAGCCTCAGGCGCGCCCCCTGGCTATCGTAATCGGCGGCGGCGACGGGAACGTCGTGCTCGGCCAGCCAGCGGCGGGCTTCCGCCTCGTTGCTGAAATCGACCTGGATCGCCACCGCGCGGCGTTCGGTGAAAGGGCGCCTGGGCAGCGCGTCGAGGGCCTTGAGAACGGCCTGGGTGTAGGCGCGAACCAGGCCGCCGGTGCCCAGCTTGGTGCCGCCGAAGTAGCGCGTCACCACTGCTCCGACCTGGCCCAGGCCGCTACCCTCCAGCGCCTGGAACATGGGTCGTCCGGCAGTACCGCCCGGCTCGCCGTCGTCGGAGAAGCCGATCGCGACCTGTTCGCCGGGCGCGCCGGCGATGAACGCGGAGCAGTGATGGCTGGCATCCGGATAGGCAAGGCGTGCCTCGTGCAGCAGCGCCTCGAAGGCGGCGTTGTCGGGGGCGTGGCAGAGCCAGCAGATGAACCGGCTCCTTTCGATCTCGAGGGTTTCGACGTGTCTCTCTCCGGCGGGGAGATCGGGAACGGGGTAGCGCATCACGCCGCCTGGGGGGGATTGCGCATCACGCCCATGACCAGTCCCAGCACCTGCACGTCCTCGTTCTTCAGATAGATCGGCGGCATGCTGTCGTTGGCGGGCTGAAGGCGAACGCCCGACTTCTCGATGAACAGCTTCTTCAGCGTCACTTCGTGGTTGTTGATCAACACCACGGCGGTCTCGCCGTTCTCCGCCGACTCGTAGCGCTCGATGATGATGACGTCGCCATCGAAGATGTTGCTGTCGATCATCGAGTCGCCGCGGACGCGCAGCGCATAGGTGTTGCGACGCACCAGCTTGGCTGGAACGTGGACGGTGGCGTTGTCGAGGCAGGCTTCCATCGGCAGCCCGGCGGCGACCTGGCCGAGCAGCGGTATCTCGACCAGATCGGTCGCGTCGATGGGTTCCCAGTTGCCGTCGATCAGCGGCAGGTTCGGCTGGCGCTGGAGGTAGCTCGGTGCGGCGTTTGTCATCGTCTTCTCCCGAGGTGGTGTCGCCATCATAGCAAGGCAAGCGGTATCGGCAAGCCGATAAAAATCGGTGGACTCGCCGTGTCATGATGTCGTCGGCCGAGTGTGGCGAGCTCTCGGACTGCCGCTCTATGTCCCGGTATTGATCTTCGGTGCCGGTGCGGTCAAGGCGGTTATCGAGGGAGGTGTCGCGGGTCCGGCGCTGGCGGTGTCGCCGCCCGATTACCAGATGGGGGATAGCTATCGCATCCTCTATGTACACGTCCCCTCGGCGATTCTGGCCCAGAGCGTGTTCATTGCCATGGCCCTGTCCTCCGCGGTGTTTCTGGTCTGGAAGATCAAGGTCGCCGACATGGCCGCGAGCGTGATGGCACCGTTCGGCGCGGCGATGACCTCTCTCGGCCTGTTCAGCGGCTCGCTGTGGGGCGTGCCGACCTGGTGGACCTGGGACGCGCGGCTGACCTCGATGCTGATCCAGCTGTTCCTCTACATCGGCGTGATCGCGCTGCGCGGCGCCATGGCCGGTTATCAGGATGCCCGCTCCGGCCAGACACTGCGCAAGGTGATCGCCGTCGCCCAGCAGTGGCTGGCCGCGACACGAGAGACAACGGGGTCGGCCTCGACGTCGAGGTAGCCGGTTCGGGCACGTTGGCGCTGGATATCGATCACGCGGTGCCTTAGGCTCTGCCGAAACCCGTGGCGGGTTGCCATCATCGGCGACCTGCCGCCGCCCACTCGGTTTTCGGAGCTCTCTTCCCTGCATGCGCCTCAAGTCCATCAAGCTGGCTGGCTTCAAGTCGTTCGTCGATCCGGTCACCGTGCCGTTCGACAGCAACATGACCGCCATCGTCGGACCCAACGGCTGCGGCAAATCCAACGTCATCGATGCCGTGCGCTGGGTGATGGGCGAATCCTCCGCCAAGACCCTGCGCGGCGAATCGATGACCGATGTCATCTTCAATGGCTCCACCGGCCGTTCCCCCATCGGTCAGGCCTCCATCGAACTGATCTTCGACAATCGCGATGGCGAACTCGGCGGCGCCTACGCGGGATACAACGAGATCGCGGTCAAGCGCCTGGTGACCCGCGAGGCGCAGTCCAGTTACTTCCTCAATGGCCAGAAATGCCGCCGCCGCGATATCGCCGACATCTTCCTCGGCACCGGCCTCGGGCCGCGCTCCTACGCGATCATCGGCCAGGGCATGATCTCCCGGCTCGTCGAAGCCCGCCCGGAAGAGCTGCGCAACACGCTGGAAGAGGCGGCGGGCATCTCCAAGTACAAGGAGCGCCGGCGGGAGACCGAAAACCGCCTGCGACGCACCCAGGAAAATCTCGAACGGCTCGACGACATTCGCGAGGAGCTCGACAAGCAGCTCGAGCGGCTCAAGCGTCAGGCCGAAGCTGCCAGGCGCTATCGCACGCTGAAAGCCGAAGAGCATCGCCTGCGCGGCGAGCTGGCGGTGCTGCGCGAACGCGCCCTGCGTAGCCAGCAGCGCGAGGAGGAAGCCCGCGTTCGCGACTGCGAGATCCAGGTCGAGCGCGAGATTCTCGGGCAGCGCCAGTGCGAGACGCGGCTGGCGGAGGGCCGGGAGACCCACGACGCCGTGGCCGCCGAGCTGGAGTCGCACCAGGCCGCGTTCTACCAGACCGGCGCCGACATCGCCCGGCTGGAGCAGTCTCTCGAGCACGCCCGGCAGCGGCAGCAGCAGCTCTCCGGTGACCTGGAGAGTGCGCAGCGGGAGCGGGACGCCATGGCGCAACTGATCGAACAGGACGAGGAGCGTCGCGGCGAGTGGGATACCCGACTCGAAACGCTGCTCCCTGAGATCGAGATGGCCGATGAGGCGTTGCTGACGCTGGAGGCGCAGCTCGAGGAGGCCGAGGCTTCGGCACAGGAGTGTCAGCAGCGGTGGGAGGCGTTCAGCGAGCAGGATCGTGACGCCCGTCACCGGGCCGAGCGCGAACAGGAGACGATTCAGCGACTCGAACGTCAGCTCGAGGAGCTGACCCGCGAGCTGGAGCGCCGCCGACAGCAGCGATCGGAGCTGCCGGACATCGGCGATCTCGACGAGGAGAAAGCCTCGCTGCAGGAAGCCCTCGCCGTACTGGACGAGCGGCAGCAGACGCTGGAGATTCGCCGCGAGGAGCGCCAGCGGTCCCGCGAGCGTGCCCGCGAAGGCCAGGCCGCAGCGCAGGCGGCCAGGGATGGAGAGCGCGAGCGCCAGCATCGCTGCCAGGGCGAAGTGGCGTCGCTCGAGGCGCTGATCGAGGCGGCACTCAACGATGACGACGCCAGCCTGGCCGAACACCTCGCCGATCATCCGCTGGGCAGTGCGCCACGCGTCGCCGAGAGCCTGGAAGTCACGTCCGGTTGGGAGCGTACCGTCGCCTGGGTGCTCGGGCCCTGGCTGAAGGCGCGCCTGGCCGAGCCGGAACTGGCCCGCGAGCCGATGGCCTCGTTGACGAGCGGGGAGCTGCCGGTGGTGTCGCTCCAGGCTGCGGAGAGCGCGCCTGCCGAATCGCTGGGAGCCCGGGTCAAGGGTGCCGGCGCGCTGTCGACGCTGCTGGCGGCGATTCACTGCGCCGACGACGCGACGGCCGCGTGGCAGATGGCGGCCGATCTTCCCGCGGGTCACAGCGTGATCACCCGGGACGGTCTGTGGCTGGGGCGCGGCTGGGCGCGGCGGCTCGGTCGTGACGACGCCAACGCGGATAGCGTGTTGCTGCAGCGGCAACGCCGCGACGCGCTGGTCGAAGAGCTCGCCGCGCTCGGCGCCACGCTGGTCGAGCGGGATTCGCAGATCGTCCATTGGCAGTCCGAGATCGATAGCTGCGAGGCGGCGCTGGAGGCGCTGCGCCACGAAGAGCGGGAACTCGCCGGTCAGCGTCAATCCCGGTCGACCCGGCTGGCAGCGCTCGAAAGCCGGCTCGAGCATGTCGCTTCACGGCTGCGGGAGTGCGAAGCCGAGCAGGCGCAGAGCCAGGACCGCCACGCGACACAGCGGCTGGAGCTCGAAGCCGCGCGGGAGCGTTGGCAGCAGGCGCTCGACCGGGTCGAAGCCAACGGCGCCGAGCGCGAAACGCTGCAGACGGCCCGCGAGCAGAGCCAGGCGCGTCTGGGGGAGCTTCGTCAGCAACAGCAGCAGACGCGTCAGACCCAGCAGCAGCTGGCGCTCGAACGCCAGCGCCTCGAGGCGCAGCGCGGCGAGCTTCAGCAGCAGATCGAGCGCAGCCGCGGTCAGCTTGCCCGCCTCGACGAACGCTGCGAGTTGCTGCGCGAGCAGCGGGAGACGCTCCATGAACCCGGCGAGGATCAGCGTGAACGCCTGGAGCGGTTGCTCGAAACGCGATCCCAGCAGGAGTCCACCCTCGACCGCTGCCGGGAGCGGGCCAACCAGATTGGCGAGACGCTACGCCAGACCGAGATCGATCGTCAGCAGCACGAGCGCAATCTCGAAGGGCTCCGCCAGCGGCTGCAGGAAGCGCGGATGCAGGTCCAGGCCCTGACGCTCAAGGCGGATGCCCAGCGCGAGACGCTGGCGGAGCAGCAGCAGGATGAGCGGGAGCTGCAGGAAAACCTCGATCCCAATGCCACGGAATCGGCCTGGCAGACCCGCCTGGAAGAGACCGGCGAGCGCATCCGGCGCCTCGGCGCCATCAACCTGGCGGCGATCGAGGAGTACGAGCAGCAGGCCGAGCGGCGCGACTATCTCGAGGCCCAGCACGCCGAGTTGAGCGAGGCGATCGAGACGCTGGAGCGTGCGATCAAACGCATCGACCAGGAGACGAGGGCCCGTTTCAAGCAGACTTTCGAGGAAGTGAATCGTGGCCTGATGGCACTTTTTCCCAGAGTCTTCGGTGGTGGGGCCGCATGGTTGACCCTCACGGGGGAGGATTTGCTGGAGACGGGCGTGGCGATCATGGCGCGCCCACCGGGCAAGAAAAACAGCACCATTCATCTGCTGTCCGGGGGAGAAAAAGCGCTGACGGCACTGTCGTTGGTATTCGCCATCTTCCAGCTCAATCCAGCGCCTTTTTGCATGCTCGACGAGGTGGACGCGCCCCTCGACGATGCGAACGTGGGGCGCTACGCCAAACTGGTCAAGGAAATGTCCGAGAGCGTACAGTTCATCTTCATCACCCATAACAAAATCGCGATGGAGGCTGCCGAGAGATTGATGGGTGTCACGATGCAGGAGCCCGGCGTTTCGCGTCTGGTATCCGTGGGTGTGGATGAGGCAGCGTCGATGGCGGAGGCGTCCTGACGTTGGCAAAAATAGCCAAACCGGCTAACGACGTAATAGGATGTTCGACATCGGATGGAATTGAAGGGTGATTGCTGATGGGCAAAACTTTGCTTGACAAAGAAAAAAAGTAGCCCATTTTTGACAAATCACGCTATGCTAGTGCCGACATGCCGAATGCATGTTGTCCTCTTCCAGCATAGTGGCACCGCGAACAGGCAAGACGACCCATGGAACTAAGAGAGTGGCTGATCATCCTGGGGCTGGTTTTGGTGGCGACCATCGTGATCGATGGCTTCCGTCGCCTGCAGCGCCAACGTCGAGTTCCACGCCTAGATCGGGCGATTGGAGACAATGGAGTCGACGATGGATCCGAAGTGGATCCGGAACAGGCGGCCCGCGAGGCCGAGGTCAACTGGGAATTGCCCAATGGAGGGGCACGTGTCCTGCGTCCTGCGACGTTCGAACGCAGCGGCAATGGGTCGGAGCCGATCAGGCCCGCCGAGCCCAAGCGCCAGGAGCGGATTCCGGAAGAGAAGCTGCAGAGCAGCATACTCGACCGCGGCCCTCGTTCCTCGTTCGCCGACATGCAGCACAATGTGACGAACAATGTGAAGAGTGCCGTTCGTGCCGGTGCCAAGCGTGTCAGCGAGTCGGCCCAGCGCCTGAGTCACAGGCGCGAGGACGCCAAGCGCGAGGCCGAAGAGAGTCGCGCAAGAGCGTCGGAGCGGCATGAAGAGCCCCATCTTGGCACTCGGGAAGTCGCCGATGCCGAGGCGCCCGGTCGTCTGCAGATCACGACGCTGGTACCGCCTGACGAGGGTCATGTTGCCGATGCCGGTGCCCGGATGGCTGATCAGCAGGAGGTGACCCAGCAGCAGGATCGCTCTCGGACGGCGTCGCGTGCCGAATCCGAATTGGCCTCCCGCTCCTCGGCACCGATGGAAGAGACCGAAGATGCGCCACGCAGCGATGTGGTGACTCAGCATCCCGCCGTCGAACGTGCCAAGCGCCATCATGTGAGTGCGGCTCGGGCCCGGGAGACCCTGGCGCATTCCGAAGAGATCATCGTCATCAGCGTGCTGGCGAGAACGGAAGCCGGCTTCGACGGTACCACGCTGCTCAACCTGATGCTGGCCTGTGGCTTGCGCTTCAGCGAGATGGGGATTTTCCATCGCTACGAGACCGAGTCCGACGATAGTGAGCTGCAGTTCTCGATGGTCAACGTGCTGAAGCCGGGGGTGTTCGATCTCGACAAGATGCACGAGATCGTGACGCCGGGCGTCACCTTCCTGATGCCATTGCCGGGGGCCAATGATACCGCGGCGGCCTTCGAGGCGATGCTGGAGACCGCCATGGTGCTGGTGCGCAACCTGGGCGGTGAGCTGAAGGACGAGAATCACAGCGTGATGACCGCCCAGACCATCGAATTCGCGCGCCAGCGCGTGCAGGAGTTCGAGCGTCGCCATCGGCTGCATCGCTATCAGGCCAATTGAGTTGGCAACGGCCTGAGCCGAGCTGGACGTGACGACGGGGCCCTTCGGGCCCCGTCGTCGTTTCCGGCCTCTGGATATCCCCGCGCTGCGGCAGCCACGGCGCGCTTCCGCTACAATGCGTGTCACTTTTTGAGCAGCGATCGAACCGAGCGCCATGAGCCAGATTCCCCCAGCGGTCCGCGAACGGGCCAGTGCCCTGCGCCAGCAGTTGGATGATGCCAACTATCATTACTACGTCGAAGACCAGCCGCAGATCACCGACGCCGAGTACGACAAGCTGCTGCGCGAGTTGCAGTCGCTGGAAGCCGATCATCCCGAGCTGGTGACGCCGGATTCCCCGACCCAGCGCATCGGGGCCAAGCCCGACAGCGGTTTTCCCGAGATTGAGCATGTGGTGCCGATGCTGTCGCTGGACAATGCCCTCAACGAAGACGAACTGCTGGCCTTCGGCAAGCGTGCCGCCAAGGGGCTGGAGCGCGACGAAGCATCGTTGATCTTCTGCTGTGAGCCCAAGCTGGATGGGCTGGCCGTATCGCTGGTCTACGAGAACGGCCATTTCCGTTACGGTGCCACGCGCGGTGATGGCCATACCGGTGAGGACATCACCAACAACCTGCGGACGCTGCGCTCGATCCCGCTCAGGCTGCGCGGTGATGATTGGCCGTCGCTGCTGGAAGTTCGCGGTGAGGTTTACATGCGCCACTCCGGCTTCGAGGTGCTCAACGCGCGGGCGCTGGAACAGGGGGACAAGGTATTTGCCAATCCGCGCAACGCCGCCGCCGGCAGCTTGCGCCAGCTCGATCCCTCGATCACCGACCAGCGTCCACTGGAGTTCTGCGCTTATCAGGTGGCGCGGATTGAGAGCGATATCGAGGTGGCGAACACTCACTCCGGGCGCATGGCACTGCTGCGGGGCTGGGGCATCCCCACCAATCCAGAACTGGCGGTGGTCGAGGGGATCGGGCGTGTGGTCGATTTCTGTCGTCGTCTGGGCGAGAAGCGCGAATCGCTTGATTACGATATCGATGGCGCCGTGATCAAGCTCGATGCGCTGAGCGATCACAGTATCCTGGGTTTCGTCTCACGCGCGCCGCGCTGGGCGATTGCCTTCAAGTATCCCGCCCAGGAGCAGGTTACGCGGCTGCTCGACGTCGAGTTCCAGGTCGGGCGCACTGGCAAGCTGACTCCGGTGGCCAAGCTGGAGCCGGTGCAGGTCGCCGGCGTGACCGTCTCCAACGCCACCCTGCACAACATGGATCAGATCGCGCGGCTGGATCTGCGTATCGGCGATAGCGTGAGAATCTACCGCGCCGGTGACGTGATCCCCAAAGTGGTCGAGGTTGTCAGCGAGCAGCGCCCGACGGATGGCCGCGAGATCATTCTGCCGGAGAGCTGTCCGGTGTGCGGCTCGCGGGTCGAGAAACTCGACGGCGAGGTCGATGCGCGCTGCTCCGGCGGGCTCTACTGCCCGGCGCAGCGCAAGGAGGCGCTCAAGCACTTCGCCAGCCGCCGCGCGCTGGATATCGACGGTCTCGGCGAGAAGCTGATCGATCTGCTGGTCGAGCGCGAGTGGGTCGAGACCCCCGCCGACCTGTTCCGACTCGAGGCTGCGCGACTCGCCGAGCTGCCGCGGCTGGCGGAGAAGTCCGCCAACAATCTGGTCAACGCCCTGGAGGCGGCCAAGCAGACGACGCTGGCGCGCTTCATCTATGCCATCGGTATCCGCGAGGTGGGCGAGACTACTGCGGCCAATCTGGCCCGCCATTTCGGTTCCCTCGAGGCGCTGCGCCACGCCGAGCTGGACGCGCTGGAAGCGGTTGATGACGTGGGCCCGGTGGTCGCCCATCACGTTCACACCTTCATTCGCCAGACCCATAATCAGCAGGCGCTGGACGATCTGATCGCCGTCGGCGTCACCTGGGAAGAGGTCGAGATGGCCGAGCGTCCCCAGCCCTTGGCGGGCCAGACCTGGGTGCTCACCGGTAGCCTCGAGAGCATGACGCGGGACGAGGGCAAGGAGCGTCTGCAGGCGCTGGGCGCCAAGGTCGCCGGCAGCGTCTCCAAGAAGACCACTGCGGTGGTCGCCGGCGAGGCGGCGGGGAGCAAGCTGGAGAAGGCCATGCAGCTCGGGGTCGAAGTGATCGACGAGGCGACATTCATCGGGCGGCTGGAAAAGTGGGAGGCAGGCGCATGAGCGGACGCTTTATCGAAATCCCGCATCGCATGCTGCCGGCGGAGACGCTGGATGCACTGCTGGAAACGTTCGTCACGCGGCAGGGCTACGACACCACCGACGTGACGACGGACATGCACGACTGGGTGCGTGATCTCAAACGGCAACTGGAACGAAGCGAGCTGCTGATCGTGCACGACCTGCAGACCGAGAGCACCGAGGTGATGACCCTGGCTCAGTGGCGCGGCTTCGGTCGTGAACTCGCCGACGACGAGGAAGAAGGCTGAGCCTCCGCCGAGAAGCGTCCGGTACTCATCGAAACGGCGCCCCCGTTCAATAACGGAGGCGCCGTTTTCCTTGCCGCGGTCATGTCGTCAGGTAAAGAACAGCGGTACCACGATGCTGGAGATCAGCAGGATCAGTGCACCGCCGAGGCGCGAGGAGATCTGCGCGAACGGCATCAGCTGCATACGCTTGGCGGCGGAGAGCACGGCGACGTCACCGGTTCCGCCCATATTGGCCATGCACAGGCCGGCGGTGATGGCGGACTCGATGGGGTAGAAGCCGACCAGCTTGCCGACCAGGCCCGCGCCGAAGGCGGCGCCCGCCACGACGGCAAAGACGATCATCACGTAGGTGATGGAGATCGCGTCGATCACCTGGCCCAGGTCGGTGTATGCGATGCCGATGCCGAACAGCAGGGCGAAGGTCCAGTTCTTGGCGACGAACTGAAACCACTGTGCCGCGGCGTCGTTGATCGATTCCGGCACCAGGTTGGCGATCTTGAGCACGGCGACCAGAATGATCATCAGCGCGTACGGATGCAGCGGAATGAAGCCGCCCAGGATCTCGCCGGCGACGAAGAAGGTCAGTGCGGCGATGACGCCGATACCCAGTTTGGAGAGTTCCGGCTTGCTTTCGCGCTCTTCGATCTCGACGCCCGGCATCATCTGGCCGTTGCCGGTCAGGCTCGGCATGCGATTGGCCAGGCCGTTGAGCAGGCCGGCGATGATGATGGCGAAGACGTTGCCCAGCGCCAGTGCCGGCACCAGGATCGAGATGTAGTAGCTGGCCGGCTGGCCCAGCAGTTGCTCATAGATCTGGCTCATCGGCACCGCGCCGGCGCCCATGCCGCCGCCCATGATCGGCAGGGTGATGACCACGACCGCGTCCTGGGGCGAGAAGCCCATGACCCAGCCTACGGCGATCGCGAACAGTGCGGCGAACAGTACGGCGCAGATCAGCGGCAGGGCGTAGCGCGAGCCGACCTTGACCAGGACGCGGGAGTCCATGCCCAGAATGCTGCCGGTGATCAGCGCGGCGATGTAGAAGTTGAGAAAGCCACCGCCCTTCATGAACTGTGTCACGTTGTCGACGACGCTTGTCGGCAGCCATTGGACGTAGACCAGCGCCGCAGCGCCGAAGATGGCCAGGATGGCGCCGCCACCCAGGTAGCTCTTGACGATCGGCAGGCGATCGCCGATGAACCCCATCAGTTCGCCCAGGATCATCATGACCAGCAGGGCGCCGATCATGCCGGTGGGTATCGTGTCCGTCGCCATGGAGACGACGAGGACCCCGGTCGCGATGGCAAAGAGTGGGAAGGGAATGCCGAAGATCGGCGTCGACAGCCAGCTGTCTCGACGCGCGGAGTCGGACGGCGCGGTTTGCGTCACGGTTGAAGTCATGGTTGGCTCCCCAAGGATTTTCGCCCAAAGGTCGGTAAGCGGTATTCTTGCCCCGATGAGCGGTACGCTGCCGAGGATAGAGGCCTCGAGGTGTCGACCAAGTTTTATGAAATTATTAAAGCCTTTAGAAACTATTGAAAGGTATGGGGTGGTGCGCTGCACACCCTGGGTTCGTAAGGTATACCACCATGGTCTAATCGGCGCTCGACCTTGGTCGATAGGCCGGCGGGAGCGCTTTCCGCCGGCGCCTGCCGCAAGGAGTGAGGGATGACGTCCGGATTGGCCCGATGCGCCTGGCACGCTGGCGATGCCGCCACGCCGCGCCTGTGCGCCGGGGACGAGGCGTGAAGCGGCTGCGCCTGAGTGCCC
>NZ_CEXLVS010000015.1:0-29179 GCF_982684285.1 Salinicola sp.
GGGCTCAACCCCTCTTCCCTCTCCTCGGGGCGCCACGACAAGGCCTTCTACGACCGCTACTGGCAGACGTTGAAGACCACCGGGCGCTGGGAGGGCGAAGTCTGGAACCAGCGCAAGCATGGCGACCAGTACCCCGAGTGGCTGCGGGTCCAGGCCTGCCATGATCGCAAGGGCAGGGTGTCCCACTACGTGGGGCTGTTCACCGATATCAGCCGCCACAAGGCACGCGAGCAGGACCTGCGTCGCATCGGCTTCGAGGATCCGCTGACCGGCCTGCCCAACCGGCGGCGGCTGCACGACCTGCTGGCCTCGCGCCTGCGCCACTTGCGCGCGGGAGAAGGCCTGGACCTGGCGCTGGTCGATATCGACGCCTTCAAGGCGATCAACGACACTCTCGGCGTCGATAGCGGGGATCGCCTGCTGTCCCGCTTCGGCCAGCGGCTGGCCGCGCAGGTGGCCGGCGGGATCGTCGGGCGGCTGGGCGGCGACGAGTTCATGGTCATCCGCACCACCACCTTCGACGACCACGAGAAGTGGGTCTCCAGCCTGCGTCATCACCTGAGCGAACCCTTCGAGATCGACGACAACTCGCTGCACCTGGGATTGACCATCGGCAGCTGCCGCGCGCCCGAGGATGGCAACGATCCCAACGTCCTGTTCCAGCGGCTCGAGTCCGCCCTCTACAGCGCCAAGCGACACGGGCGCAACCACGACCGGCGCTTCCGCCCCTCGCTGGAAGTCGAGTCGGACCGCCACCTGACCATCCTCAACGAACTGCGCCAGGCCCTGGCCCAGGGATCGCAACTGGAACTCTACTACCAGACCCAGCATCGGCTCGACGATGGCGGGATGGTGGGGATGGAGGCGTTGCTGCGCTGGCACCATCCCGAGCATGGCCTGATCCTGCCCAGCGAATTCATTCCGCTGGCCGAGCGCCACGGGCTGATGCCCGCGCTGGGCAGCTGGGTCATCGATCAGGCGGTGGCCCAACTGGCGACCTGGCGAAGCCAGGGTCTGAACGTGCTGCCCGTGTGGGTCAATCTGTCGGCGCTGCAACTGATCCAGGGCGCCCTCGAGTCCCACCTGATCTCCACCCTGAACCAGTATCGGGTACCGGCGCGGCTGCTCGGCCTCGAACTGACCGAGTCGGTGCTTCTCGACGAGCGCGCCGGCGACATCTCGCCGCGGCTGGAAGCGCTGCGGCGTGAAGGGCTGCAGATCGCCATCGACGACTTCGGGACCGGCTACTCGTCGATGGCCTACCTCAAGCGTCTGCCGGTCGACAAGCTCAAGGTCGACCGCGAGTTCATTCGTGCGCTACCGCATGACCACGCCGATGCGGCGATCACCTCGGCGGTGCTGGCGATGGCGCAGGGGCTGAACCTGGATGTCATCGCGGAGGGCGTGGAGACCGCCGAGCAGCGCGATTTCCTGCTGGCGAGAGGGTGTCGCCACGTACAGGGATATCTCTATGCGCGACCGCAACCCGCCGGCGAGGTCGAAGCGCGGCTGCGCCAATCGGTCTCCAGCGTCTACTCCTGATCGGCTTCGTCCCGGTTCGACTCGCTTGCCAGTCGGCGGCGCCCGCTCGCTCGTCGGCCGCCGAGATGTTGCGCCACGCCACCGCAGAGGCTAGCCCAGACGATCGCTTCGACCCCGATCGCCCAAGGGCGAATCTCGACCCCGGCCAGCGCCGCGCCCGAGAGATAGCTCAGCGGCCCGCCCAGGGCGCCGCAGGCGATCGCCAGGGCCCGGTAGCGCCATAGCCAGGCCAGGCAGTGATGGAGCGTGGTGGCGAAGAGCAGCCAGAGCGCCCATAGCCAGATGGGGAGCGCCCCTCCCATCTCGATGCCGCCGGCGGCTACCAGAGTGCCATCGACGACGATGCCGGCCAGCAACAACCCCAGCCACCAGCGCCACTCGCCCGGCCGCGCCAGCCAGCGCCAGTGAACGAGAAGGATGAGTGGCGTCGCGGCGATGGCCCAGAGCGAGCCGCCGAGCACGCAGAGGAACCAGCCGCCCTGAAACAGCAGGGCATTGATGGCGAGCGTTCCACCGCGGGCCGCGTCCTTCATGGGCCGGTGGCTACACGCCGCCGGTGAGCGGTGCGCGCCTGGCCTCCGGCTTGGCCAGCAGCAGATGACTGGTGCCGATGGTCCGTTCCAGGAACCCGCCTTCGCAGTAACAGAGATAGTAGCGCCACATGCGGATGAAGCGCTCGTCGTAGCCCAGCGCACGCACCTTGTCGAGACTGGACTCGAAGCGCAGGCGCCACTCCCGCAGCGTGCGGGCGTAGTGCAGACCGATCTCGTCCAGGTCGAGCAGGTTGAGCTGGGTGTGTCGGCTGAGGCCGTTGAGCAGCGCCGTGTGGGAAGGCAGAAAACCGCCCGGGAAGATATAGCGCTTGATGAAGTCCATCTCGCGCTTGGCGGTCTCGAAGCGCTGGTCGCGAATGGTGATGCACTGGAGCAGCGCCAGGCCGTCCGGCTTCAGCAGCCGGTCGATACAGGCGAAGTAAGTGCCCAGATACTGGTGGCCGACGGCTTCCACCATCTCCACCGAGACCAGCCGGTCGAAGCGGCCCTCCAGGTCCCGGTAATCCTCCTTCAGCAGCGTCACCCGATCCGCCAGTCCGGCCTCGTCGACGCGCCTGGCGGTAAAGGCGTACTGCTCTTCCGAAATGGTGGTGGTGGTGACCCGGCAACCTCGCGTTCGGGCCGCATGGATCGCCAGCCCGCCCCACCCGGTACCGATCTCCAGCAGATGGTGGTGCGGTTCGATGGCGAGCTTGTCGAGAATGACATCGAGCTTGTGCGTCGATGCCTCTTCCAGCGTGGCCTCGGCACGCGGGAAGACCGCGCTCGAGTACATCCAGTGCTCCCGATCCAGAAACGTCGCGAACAGCTCGTTGCCCAGGTCGTAGTGGGCCGCGATATGGCGCCGCGAGCCCCGCGCGGTATTGCGCTGGAGGGTGTGAAGCGCCGTCAGCGCCCAGCGGCGCAGGCGTGCGGTGCCGTTCTCCATGCCATCGTTGACGCGCTCGATATTGCGCGCGAACAGGCGAACCAGGCCGACCAGGTCGTCGACCTCCCAGGCGCCATCCATGTAGGCTTCCGCGACGCCGACGGTGCCGCCCAGGGCGAAGCGGCGCCAGACGCCCGGGTCATGGATGGTGATCTCGACGTGGACCGTCGACGGCCCGGCGTCGCCACGTCCCAGCTGATGAACGCTATCCCGTTCACGCAGCGTCAGCCTGCCGCCCTCCAGGTCGTCCAGCGCCCTGAGCATGCGGGGACGCAGCCAGCGCGACAGCCTCGGTGCGTCCGGGGTGGAAGGAGCGGTGGATGATCGGGCGGCCGTCATGACGAAGTCTCCCGTCCGGGATGGTCGTGGATCGGCGTGCGCTTGAGCCAGAGCCTGAGCGCCTGCCAGTGAATGGTGACGATGGTCTTGAGCGTCATGCCGGGATGCTTGACCAACTCCGCCACCAGCGCGGCTCGCGTCGCGGGCTTGAGCGTGAGTGTCAGCGTGGCGTCGAAATGACGCGCCTCCTGGTGCCATGTCTCCATGTGCATCAGCAGGCGCGCTTCCGGCGAGTTGAAACGCCAGTGGTAACGCATCTCCATCGGATTGAAGGGCGAGACGTGCAACCGCTTGTCGAACGCGGCTTGCTGGGTGTGGCGTGTCGGGTCGACCCGGCAGGCGTAGACCTGGCGCTCCCGCCATGGAGTGTTGGTGACTTCACCCAGGACGGCCTGCAGCTGGCCTTGCCGGTCGTAGGCGTAATAGAGCGTCAACGGGTTGAACAGCATCCCGAACAGCCGGATCTGGCTCAGCATACGAATCGGTCCGTCCGGGGCGCTGCCCAGCTCCTCCCTGAGACGCGCCCGGACGGCATCCGACAGCGGCAGATCGTGCGGGGCCAGATAGTCCTCGCGACGAAAGCGGGCCAGGGCGCCGCGGCGCGTGCCGAAGCCGGGCGTCCTCGCCAGCAGCGCCGGCAGCTCATCGAGATCCAGCCACAGCATCCAGACGCGATAGTCGAAGGCGTGCCAGCGCGGCAGGAAGCGCCGGTGGCGCAGTTGGCCCACGGCGAGACGACTGTGGGGACAGGCATCGCTCAAGGGCATACCGTCCCTGCCTGGCGATCGGATGCGGCTGGGGATGCCGTCGTCGCGGGTGACGGCTGGCTGCCGTCGATCGCCTCGACCACACGCAGCGCGCTCCATACGCCGTCTTCGTGGAAACCGTTGCGCCAGTAGGCGCCGCAGAAATGGGTGCGCCGGGAGACACGGGATATCTCGCCGTGGCGGGCCTGGGCCTGCTGCGCGGATAGCGTGAACTGAGGATGGGCGTACTCGTGGCGGCCCAGCACGCGGGCCGGGTCGATGCTCTCCTCGTCGTTGAGCGTCACGCAGAAGGTGGTGTCGCTTTTCAACCGCTGGAGAATGTTCATGTTGTAGGTGACGGGCACGCAGGCTTCGGCATCGCGGCCGTCGAGGCGATAGTTCCAGCTCGCCCAGGCCCGGCGGCGGCGCGGCAGCATGCCGGTGTCGGTGTGCAGCACGACGCTGTTGCGACGATAGCCGATGGCGCCCAGCACGTCCCGCTCGGCGCGACTCGCCTGGCCGCCCAGGATGGCCAGCGCCTGGTCGCTGTGGCAGGCGAACACCACCTGATCGAAATGTCGCTCACCGGCGGCGGTGTGGAGGCTGACGCCGCCGTCGTCCCGGGCCAGTCCAACCACGGGGGTCGAGAGATGGATGCGTTCGCGATAGGGCTCGGTGAGCGGGGCGATGTAGGTTCGGGAGCCTCCCTTGATGGTGCGCCACTGGGGGCGGTCGGTCAGCGACAGCAGACCGTGGTGATGGAAGAAGCGCACGAAGAAGCGGGCGGGGAAGTCGCGCATGCCGGCTTCGCTGGCGGACCAGATCGCGCCACCCATGGGCAGCAGGTAGCGGCGCTGGAAATCTTCGCCGTAATCCTCGCCGGCCAGGTAGTCGCCAAGGGTCAGCGTTGGCGACAGGCGGTCGGCCAGGAAGTCGCGGGTCGCCCGGCGGTTGAACCGGACGATGTCGTTGAGCAGGCGGTAGAAGCGCGGACGCAACAGGTTGCGGCGCTGGGCGAACAGGCTGGTCAGGGTGTGGCCGTTGTATTCGAAGTCGCGACCGCTCTCGTGGACCGAGAAACTCATCTCCGTCGCCTGACCCGGGACGCCCAGCGAGTCCATGAGTGCCTCGAAGAGCGGATAGGTGCGATCGTTGTAGACGATGAAGCCGGTATCGATCGCGTGTCGTTCGGTCCCGGTGTCGACATCGAGGGTCGCGGTGTGGCCACCCAGGCGTGAATCGGCCTCGAACAGAGAGACCTGATGGCGACGGGAGAGATAGTGGGCGGCGGTCATGCCGGCGATGCCGCTGCCGATCACCGCGATCCGCTGCGGGGGCTGGGTCATGCCGACTCTCCACGGCGGCGGTTGGCGATGCGCAGGCCGAAGCGCCGGCGCAGTGCCGGGGGAAGGATACCCAGCGTCTTGACCAGAAACGTGAAGCGACGCGGGAAATGGATATCCAGTCGACCTCGCTCGAGGCCATCGATGATGTAGTTCGCGGCCTGCTCCACTTCGATCTGCATCGGCATCGGGAAATCGTTGCGCTCGGTCAGCGGTGTCTTGACGAACCCCGGGTGAATCACGCTGACGTCGATCGACTCGGCGTCTAGGTCGAGGCGCAGGGACTCCAGGAAATGCGATATCGCCGCCTTGGAGGCGCCGTAGGCTTCCGCGCGCGGCAGCGGCAGGTAGGCGGCCGCACTGGAAACGCCCGCCAGTATCGGCCGTCGTTCGCCGCCCCTGGCCTGGCGCAGCAGGGGTAGCGCGGCGTCGATGGCATGGAGCGTGCCCTGAAAGTTGGTGGCGAACACGCGTTCGACCAGATCGACGTCGAAACGGGCGACATCCAGGTATTCACAGGTGCCGGCATTGAGCAGGGCGATATCGAGACCGCCAAAGACGTCGTCGATGGCATTGCCGGCACGACGCGTGGCGTCACGATCGGTGAGATCGGCCGGTACCACCAGGGCATTGTCGTGCCCCTCTGCCAGCTGTCGCAGCGCATCTTCCCGACGCGCGGTCAACGCGACGCGATGACCGTCGCCGAGCAGCCGCTTGGCCAGGGCTTCGCCGATACCCGATGTCGCCCCCGTCAGCCAGATCCGCCGGGTTCCCGAGAGACTCGCCATGACCCTTCCTCGTTGGTGTGAAAAACCGTTCGGCGCCAGTGGTTGCCGACGCTTCGGATCAGAGCCGCTTCTTGACGCCCTTGACCAGCCATCCCACCACCGGCAGATGTTCGTAGAGCATGGCCCCTGCATCGAAGTAATCGCGATGACGGCAGACCCGCTGACCTTGCCACTGAAGATGGGAGCAGCCGGCCACGTTGATGTTACGTCCGCCATCCAACCTTGGATGCGCCAACTGCATGGTCCAGGTCAGAAAACAGGTGGCGTCGACCAGCTGTCGGTCGTGAAACTCGAAATGGCAGTGGCGGACGCCTTCCATCAGGTCGGCGTAATAGGCCATCAGATTGTCGCGGCCGACGTGATGGTGCAGGGGGTCGGCGAAATCGACATCGTCGCTGTAGCACTCCGCGAGGGCGGGAAGGCGGCTGGACGTCAGCGGCTGGAAGAGGGTGCAGAAGTGCGTCAGTGACTCGATGGTTGGCGCTTCGGATGGTGTCATGGAGGCTCCCTGAATCGTGATCGGCGTTGTCATCGGCATGCCGTGTCGCCGGTATCAGCCGAGGTTCTTGAACGCCTCGAGCGCCCGCTCTCTGGCGCGCTTGTGATCGACGATCGCCTGGGGATAGCCGGTCTTGTGGCGCTGTTCCGCGCTGGGTTCATGGCGGGCCTTGGCCGGCAGATCGGCCAGCTCCGGAAGCCAATGGGCGATGAAGGTCGCCTCCGGGTCGAAGCGCCGGGACTGGGTCGTCGGGTTGAAGATCCGAAAGTAGGGCGAGGCATCGGTACCGGTCGATGCGGCCCACTGCCAGCCGCCGTTGTTGGAGGCGAAATCGCCGTCCACCAGATGCTCCATGAAGAACGCCTCGCCACGACGCCAGTCGAGCAGCAGGTGCTTGCTCAGGAACATCGCCGTCACCATGCGCAGCCGGTTGTGCATCCAGCCGGTGGCGACCAGTTGCCGCATCGCGGCATCGACCAGCGGGAAGCCGGTACGACCTTCGCACCACGCCTCGAACTCCTTGTCGCTGTAGCGCCAGTTCAACTTGTCGGTTTCGAGTTTGAAGGGCCGGTGGCGGCAGACGCGGGGAAAGCCGACGACGATATGCTGGTAGAACTCGCGCCAGACCAGTTCGTTGGTCCAGCTCGCCAGGCCAGCGTCGCCATCGGCCAGATGACCGCCGTTATTGGCCATCACCGCCTGCAGGCACTGGCGGTGGGAGATCATTCCGGTGGAGAGATAGGCGGAGAGCTCACTGGTGCCGGCGATGGCGGGAAAGTCGCGATCTTCAGCGTAGCGACGCGCCCGCTGCTGCAGAAAATTGGCCAGCCGGTCGGCGGCGGCTTCCTGCCCTGCCGGCCAGGAGCGATCCTCCGTCTCGGCGGGGGCGGGGGGGACCACATCGGAGCGGTCCTGCCGCGGCAATGCCGGAATCCGGTCGCTGGAGATTTCCAGCTTGGCCTGACGCCGGGGCGTTTCGCGCAACGCCAGTTGATCCGCGCCCACGCGTTGGTGCCAGGCTCTGGAGAACGGCGTGAAGACCTTGTAGTACTCGTCCTGCCCGGTCAGCAGCTCGCCCGGCTCGAAGGCGATGTGATCGGTGTAGTCGAAGACGGCGAGACCCGCGCGCGTGAACTCGTCGGTCACCTTCTCGTCACGCCGCTGCTCGTCGAGGGGATACTCGCGATTGAAATGGAGCGCCTGGGCGTCGAGCCGACGAGCCGCCTCCAGCAGTGTTCCGGGGGCCGCATCGAAATCGTCGATGTCGCGATAGAGCAGTGGGATGTTGAGCGCTTTCAACTCGTCCTGAAGCGCGACGACGCCACGATGCACGAACGATATCTTGTTGGCGCCATGCCCATGGCTTCGCCACTGCCGCCTGCAGGCGAGGAAGATGCCGACGACCGGCCCCTTCCTGGCTGCCGCGCTCAACGCGGAGTGATCGAGGGTTCTGAGGTCGTTGCGGAACCAGACCAGTTGCGTCGATGACATGGGCACTACTTCCCTGTTGCCGGTAAATGGACGGCGCATCCTTGCACCGCGAGCTGCCGCGCTTCACGCCCGTCATGCCGGCCACCGCCGCGGTCGGCGCAGAACTCAGATGCCTGCGTCGATCATCGCTCGCATGCGGCTCAACGCCTGGCTCATGTCCTCTCCCAGCACGGCGACGGCGGTGTTCTCCAAGTCGCTGGCGCGAATACGGGCGACGGGGCCCACCAGGCACACCGGCGCTTCGCACTGCTCCGCCAGGCGCGGGAGCTGGCGACGGATGACGTCGCTGCGCTCGGCATGACCGCTGGCGAGCAGCAGCGCCTGTGTACCGAGGCGTTCGACGGCGAGCGGGAACTCGCTCAACGGCACCTCCCCGTCGATCAACTGGACCCGATAGTCCGAGGCCGAGGCTGCCAGCCCCATCAGCAGGGACCAGAATCCGCTGCTGTCATCCGGCAGGCTCGCCACCAGGACGGTCCCCGCGTTGCTCAACTGGTTGGCGTGGTAGATCCGGGTCCCGATACGGGTACGCAGGAACGACTCCAGCACCCGGCGTTGAAGTGTCGCGCCGAATTGGTCGCCCCAGCGCTCCTCCAGTTGGGAGATCACTGGCTGCCATAGCTCGGCGATACAGAGCCCGACCGGGTAGAGCGACAGGCTCTGGTTGAACAGCGCCTCGAGCCGCCCGGTATCCAGCGCTTCCACGGCCTGGATCACGTGCTGGCGCTGGCTGGCCCAGTCCCCCATCTGGGGCGCGGGAGTTTCGACGGTCTCCGGCTGGTCGAGCAGTTCGCGCACCTGGCTGACCGGGACGCCCCGGTTTAGCCACTGCAGGATGCGCTCCACGCGCTCGATGTCGTTGCGCCCGTAGAGGCGGTGGCCTTTCGGCGTGCGCTGGGGGCGGATCAAGCCGTAGCGTCGCTCCCAGGCCCGCAATGTGACGGAATTGACTCCAGTGAGTCGCGATACTTCACGAATCGGGTAGAGCGGCGCGGCACTGGAATCCACTGCCTTGTAAGTCATGCAAGTCCTCCCACGAGGTCTCTGCGTGCGCCGTCTCGTCGAATGGGGTGTTCCATGTCAATGTAGCGAGTCATTACTGCGGGCCAGAAGGGTTCAGGACATCGGCTACGATCATCTGTCGCCGCCGCACCATGGCGTTCGGCCGGGTAAAGTCCTGACGCCTTGTCACCGCCACCCCACCTGGGTCGGGCGCCGGTCGCCACGCAGTCGATGACCTCGACGAGTCGTGACGAGACGATGGATGTAGTCTCGATAGCCCAAGGATGGGTGAATATATTGTACGGTTCAAGTGGTTTGTACAACATTAATGCAATACATGGCAGCCCGTCCCGCCTGCAGTCGGGACTCGACCATGGCGGCGAGTGCCTCGACCAATGCCGTATGCCCGTCCGTGGTGGACACGAGAGCGAGGATCTCGAACCGGGCGATACCTTGGGCAGCCGTCAGCGGGCATCGCTGCAACCGAATCCCATGAGGCTCATGGCCGATCGGGTCATGCTGGCTCCCGGACGATCGGGTTGACACCGATGGGCGCGTGCAGGCGTTGGGGGTGCTAACCTGTGAATATTGTACAACACCGATACGATCGGGAGTAACGGCCATGCGTTTATTGATCACTGGCGGCACGGGCTTCGTCGGGCGACGGTTGATCGAGCGGGCACTGGCGGCCGGCCACGAGGTGATGGTGATTTCCCGAGACCCCGAGCGGGCTCGCCGGCGCCTTCCCCATGACGTCCGCATCGGCGACGATGCCACGGATTTCGCGTCGACCCCGCCCGAGGCCATCGTCAACCTGGCCGGCGAGCCGATCGCCGACCGGCGCTGGAGCGATCCGCAGAAGACCCGGCTGGTCGAGTCACGACGTCACGCAACGCGGGATGTCGTCGCACTTTGCGAGCAGCTGGCGCAGCAGGGTCGGGCGCCTGAGGTGCTCGTCTCCGGTTCGGCCATGGGATTCTACGGCGATCAGGGCGACCGCGAGGTGACCGAGGAGACGCCGCCGCACGATGAATTCGCCCATCGGCTGTGTCGGGCCTGGGAAGCGGAAGCCGTCAAGGCCGAAGCGTTCGGGGTGAGAGTCGCCTGCCTGCGCACCGGGCTGGTGCTGGATGCCGGCGGCGGCACGCTGGCCAAGCTGATGCCGGCGTTCAAGTTGGGGTTGGGGGGGCGTCTTGGCGACGGGCGACAGTACATGCCGTGGATCCATCGTGAGGACCTGGTCGGCGCGATCGAGTTCCTGCTCGCGGAATCCTCGTTGAGCGGGGCTTTCAACGGCTCGGCGCCCAATCCGGTGACCAATGCCGAGTTCACCCGTGCCATGGGACGTCATCTGCATCGTCCCACGGCGCTCTGCGTGCCCGCGCCGGTGCTGAAGCTCGGGCTGGGAGAGATGTCGCGTCTGCTGCTGACCGGCGCCCGCATGCGGCCGCAACGGCTGCAGGAGGCCGGCTTCACCTTCCGCTACCCCACCCTGGACGAGGCGCTGGCGGCAATCGTTTTACGCTGACCCGCGGGCGGCGATTGCCGCCTCGACAAGAGAGCTTCGGCGGGGCCTATCGCGCGTCCTTGTCGACGGTGACGATCACCCGCACCGCGTCGAGACGCAGCGACGCGCTCTCGATGACGCTATCGAGGGCTTGGCGCTCGTCGCTCATCGCTCGCATTTCGTCGTCGCGAATGGCGCCGTTGTGTCGCGATAACGCCTTGAGCCGCGAGAGTTCCAGGTCCAGCGTTTCCCGCATCTCTCGCTGCGCGCGCTCGACCAGCGTCGGCAGTTCGCGTTGTGCCTCCCGCTCGCCTTCCACCAGCAGCTTGCGCAACTGGTCGTGACGCGACTTCAGCAGTTCCCTGGCAACGCCTTTCTTGACCCGCTGAAGGTTGCGGGAGAGTCCGCTGAACGTGACCTTGTCCGACAGGTTGGCGCCGCTCTCGTCGAGCAGGACGCGAATACCCGTGTCCGGCAGGAAGCGTCCCAGCTGCAGTCGGCGCGGAGCCGGGCAGTGGGTGCGGTAGATCAGCTCGAGCATCAATCTGCCGCCGGGAATGCTGGGATGCTTGAGCAGGGCGAGCGCGGTGTTGCCGAGGCTGGAGTCGAGCACGCGCTCCATCACGGTCATCACCAGCGGGTGTTCCCAGGAGAGACGCTGGATGTCGTCGCGTGCCAGCGCCCTTGCGCGCGAGTAGGTGACGGTGAACCCCTCGTCGCCCTGGGCCAGGCCGGGAAGGCTGTCGATCATGTGGGCGCCCGGCGTGAGATGCATCAGCCCGTTGCCGAGATCCCGGCTGTCGACGCCGAAGACGTCCAGCGCCTGATCGACGTAGCGTGGCAGGGCGCTGTCGTTGTCCTGCTCCACCACCGTGCTGATTACCGCATCGGCGCGCTCGGGGCGGCACGCATTCCACTCCAGTAGCCGGTTGCGACCGGCTTCGCGTTCGGCGAGGCGGGCGTCGTTGAAGGTGCGGGTCTCCTCGATCAGGGCGTCCAGGCCGCCACTGTCCTCATCACCGTCGTCGAGGCTCTCGCGCAAGGCGTCGCCGAAAGCCTCGAGCACGTCGCCCCCCGCCGCGTGCGGGGCCTCGAATGCGGCGAGACCATCCCGATACCAGCGCAGCAGTGCTTCGCTGGGGCTGCCTTCGATCACCGGGACGTGAATGTCGATGGGGTGCAGCTGGCCGATGCGGTCGAGTCGTCCGATGCGCTGCTCCAGCAGATCGGGATGCCACGGCAGGTCGAACATCACCAGGTGATGGCAGAACTGGAAGTTGCGCCCCTCGGAACCGATCTCGGAGCAGATCAGCAACTGGCAGCCGCTATCGTCGTCGGCGAAGGCGGCGGCGGCGCGATCGCGCTCGACCAGGCTCATCTCTTCATGGAAGACCGGTGCCTGGTCGCCGGCGCGCACGCGCATCGCCTCGGCCAGATCCACGGCGGTCTGGCGCCGATGGGCGATCACCAAGACCTTCTGCTGGCTGCCCAGGGTCTCGAGCTGGCCGATCAGCCATTCGACCCGGGGATCGAATCGCCACCACTGGACCTCATCGTGGTTCGCATCATCGTGCAGGGCGCGGTAGGCCGCTTCGGGATAGAGGCGAGCCTCGTGCGTACTCAGGTCGGCAGCGGTCAGCCGGGCGGCAAAGTGGTCGTTGCCCTCGCGCAGCTCCTGGAACTGGTCGCGATAGGCCGATGGCATCGACAACGAGGCGACGTGGAGGTGGCGCTCGGGAAATCCCCCGACATGGCGCCGGCTGTTACGGAACATGACGCGGCCGGTGCCATGGCGGTCCAGCAACTGTTCGCGCAGCTGGCGGCGCGCGCTCTCCCGCTGGCCGGTATCGCTCTCGCTGTCCAGCAGCGTCTCGAGCAGCGCGCGACTGTCGCCGTCATCGATGATGGCGCCGATGCGGTCGCGGTCGGCGGCGTTGCCCGGCAGCCGCTCGAGCGCCTCGATCGCCGCCGCCACGGCCGCGTAGCCGGCCTCCTCTTCACGAAAGCGCTCCAGGTCGTGGTAGCGATCGGGGTCGAGCAGGCGCAGTCGGGCAAAATGGCTCTCCAGTCCCATCTGCTCCGGCGTCGCGGTCAACAGCAGCAGGCCCGCGATACGCGCCGAGAGTCTCTCGATGCAGGCATAGCCCGGTCCCTCGGCCTGCGGCGACCAGTCGAGGTGGTGTGCCTCGTCGACGATCAGCAGGTCCCACTGGCACGCCTCGATCTGGCGCTGACGATGGGGATTGGCGAATAGCCACTCCTGGCTGGCCAGGATGCACTGGCCGCTCTCGAAGGGGTTCTCTTCGTCGAATGCCTCGCTCTGGGCCTCGTCCAGCAGGGTGACCGAAAGCGAGAAGCGGCGCAGCAGTTCGATCAGCCACTGATGGGTCAGGCTGGAGGGCACCAGGATCAGGGCGCGGTCGACGCGTCCGGTCAACAGCAGGCGATGCAGGATCAGCCCGGCTTCGATGGTCTTGCCCAGCCCGACTTCGTCGGCAAGCAGCACGCGGGGCGCGTGACGCCGTGACACCTCGTCGGCGATGTACAGCTGGTGCGGGATCAGATCGATACGGGGTCCCGCGAGCCCCAGCGCCGGACTGCGGGCGATACGCTGGTGGTGATGCAGCGAGCGGTAGCGCAATTCGAACCAGTCGTTGCGATCGACCTGTCCGGTCAGCAGGCGGTCCTGCGCCTGGTGGAAACGCATGCTGTCGGAGAGCTTGGCTTCGCTGAGCGACACGGCCGCGCCGTCGTCGGTCCGGCCATGATAGATCACGCACCCATCGCGTTCCTCGATGCGCTCGACGGTCAGTTGGCCGCCGTCGGCGGTATCGATGCGATCGCCGGGCCCGAACACCACCCGGGTCAATGGGGCCTGGCGGGCGCTATAGGTGCGGGTTTCCTGACTGGCGGTGAACAGCACGGTAACGCTGCGTGCATCGACGGTGAGGATGGTGCCGAGCCCGAGCTCGGTTTCGCCGTCGCTGATCCAACGCTGGCCGGGAGAGAAATCGCTCATGGTGCCTCGGTCGTGTGTACGCTGCGGGAACGGATCGAATGGGCGACGCATTCTAGCCTAAACCGGGGTCGGCCTTAAGCATTGAAGGATTCGGCATGCCCGGTCAACGGCGTTACACTGCGCCGGCGTCCATCCAGGGCTCGAGGAGGGGGCATGGCGGGGACAAGGCAAAGAGATGGCCTGCGGCGCATCGCGATCGCCAGCCAGGCGGCGGGGTTCATCCTGATCATCACGCTGGAGACCGTGCTGGGGGATGCCGCGAGACCGTGGCAGGGCGCGACGCTTGCCGCGATGCTGGCTGCCGCCGGCTGGCTGGCGCTGGTCCGGCGCTATCGGCGCAACAGGGAGCGTCGCCGGCAGGAGGTGCGCGACGACGGCTGAGCGAGTCTCGTCAGCGGCCAGCGGGGCGTGGCCGGCTGCGGCAGTGGTTCACATCGGGGGCACGGTACCGTCGAGCCCGACGATCACCGCCTTGGCCTCGATCGGATCCTGGGTGATGTCTCCGGCGACGAAGACCGCCGCACCCTGCTCGAGATCGTCCATGGAGCCCTTGCTGACCTTCACGGTGGGCACATCGCTCGGCACGCGAATCTGCTTGCTGCCATCGCCGTAGTCGACGGTCAGCGTCATCATGCCGTCTTCGTCGGCGGCACGGTTCACGGTGCCGTTGGTCATGGTCGAGCCGCCGGGGGCGCCGCCCATCTCGCCACCGCCGTCGGTGGCACTGACGGTACCATTGGTCATGGTCGAGCCACTGCCGCTGCCGCCCAGTTTTTCACCGCCGAATCCCCCCTCGGTGGCGCCACGCGGCATATCCCAGGGGTAGTCGCCTTCACCGGTGCCTTTCATCGATTCCGGGAAGATCACCATCTCCAGCGCTTTCGCCGGCTGCCCGTCCTCGCCGGGCAGGTTGGCGGTGCCGATGAACGTTCCTTCTTCTATTTCGTCGAGGCTGCTCTTGCTGACGGCGGCGAGTCGGGTGTCATCGCCGATGGTCACCCGGTGGCTGCTGCCGTCGGTGATGGACTCGACGGTGATGCCGTCGTCGCTGACGGCGGTAATGGTGCCGCGCAGGTTGTTGGGGATGTTCTGTGCCGCCAGGGCGCTGGCGGCGAAACAGCCGACGGTCAGGCCGAACAACGCCATGCGAAGCGCGCGAGTTGCGGTGATGGCTGGCATGAGAATCCTTCTCCTTGCGAATCGTGGGGCGGCTAAGTTTTCTGAGAAAGCCGCTATCTGGAGTTCAGTCGATCGCGAGGAATTGTCAAGCACCCGCGTCCGTGGGGGCATCGCCGCCCAAGCCGCCGCCCGATAGCACGCTGGCGGCTCGGGTGGGCCCGCGAGGCTCGCTCCTCTGGCTGCAGCAATCGCATCGCGGATGCGGGAGGCGAACAAAGGCAACGTTTACTGGGACTCGAGGACCGGCGAGCACTGGTCGAGGGTCTTGTCGAGCTCTGGGGGGCGGCTGTCTTCGCGATCGCCTGGATCGTAGTCGCGTTGCATCTTGCGGACCTCCGCGGCGGAAAAACGCGCCTGCAGGGCCTTGGTGGCGCATTCGCAGTAGCGCTCGACCTTGGGCCCTTCGATGCCACTGGCGGTGATATTGGCGCGGCACTGGGCCTGGGACGCCTCGATGGCTTTCGCCGGCCAGGGGGGCGGTGGCTCGCTCTCCTGTGCGCTGGCCTGGGCGACGCTGGCCAAGGCAAGACAGAGCGTGATGGTGGTGGTGCGAAGCCATGTGAACATGAGAATTCTCCTGGCGGGCATGCCTGTAGCGGACAGGCCCCTGGCAAGCGCTGGTGGCGAGAGGCGGGATTCGGCCCGATCGACGTCTCCGCAAGGCGCAGGCGTGTTCGACTCGGCGCCACCCTGTCCAGGCTGGGGTTCCCCGAGGCCTTCCGGAGAGCTTCCTCTATCCCTCTCCTGTACCACTTTAGGGAGTGTGGCCACGCTTGCCCATGCTTCTTAGGTGGGGCCGGCGGTCGAGCGCTTACGCGCGAGACGCGGCCGGGGCGCAAGAGGCGCTGCGCGGAGCGTTGCGGTCGAGGCTGGACGGCCACGCCGGGCCAGACGTAAAAACGCCCGCCAGGCAGGGCCTGAACGGGCGTTTCGCAATACGGTGGTCGGAATAGCAGGATTCGAACCTACGACCTCTGCCTCCCGAAGGCAGCGCTCTACCAAGCTGAGCTATATTCCGATCAAATCGTCGATTCGTGCCGTTTGGGGCTGTTCGACGGAGGTGAATTATACTCATCGAAGGGCGTGGTGCAACCCCGATCGCGCTGCCTTTTAGACGTCACGCTCGACGGCCACCCGCGTCAGTGTTTCCATGCTGTCGCGATAAGGGCTTGGCGGCAGGATCTCCAGCTGTGCACGGGCCTTCTCGGCCATCTCCTCGGCGCGACGCTGGGTGTAGTCGAGCGCGCCGGTTTCGCGCACGATCGCCAGCACGTCCGCCAGCCGTTCCAGGCCTCCGTCGGTGATCGCCTGGCGGATCAGCTCGGACTGCTCCTGCGTCCCTTCGCGCATGGCGTGGATCAGCGGCAACGTCGGTTTGCCCTCGGCGAGATCGTCGCCCACGTTCTTGCCCATGGTGTCGGCGTCACCCTGGTAGTCGAGCAGGTCGTCGACCAGTTGGAACGCGAGCCCCAGGTAACGGCCGTAGAGCTGCAGCGCCTGCTCCTGCTCGGCATTGGCGTCGGCGAGAATGGCGCCGCTGTGGGAAGCCGCCTCGAACAGCATGGCCGTCTTGCCCTGAATGGTATCGAAGTAATCCGACTCCTCGATGTCGGCATTGCCGATATTGGTCAACTGCTGGACTTCGCCCTCGGCGATCACGCAGGTGGCGCTGGAGAGTACCTGCATGATCCGCATCGACCCGACCTCGACCATCATCTGGAACGAGCGCGAGTAGAGAAAGTCGCCGACCAGCACCGACGGCGCATTGCCCCAGGTGTCGTTGGCGGTAGCCTTGCCGCGCCGCCGGCTGGACTCGTCGACGACGTCGTCGTGCAGCAGCGTGGAGGTGTGCATGAACTCGATCAGGGTCGCCAGGGGGATGTGCTTGTCACCGGGGTAGTCCAGCGCGCGCGCTGCCAGGAGCACCAGTAACGGGCGCAGCCGCTTGCCGCCACTCTCGATGATGTACTGGCCGATGGTCTCGACCAGCGGGATTCGCGACGCCAACTGATCGAGAATCGTACGATTGACGGCGGCGAAGTCCTCAGCCACCGATGCATGGATGGATGCAGCGTTGGATTGCATGGTCGGCTTGTCAATGAATCGGGTGGGGCCGCTCTGAGTCGGGCCGAGAGAGGCGATGTGAGGGGGTATGCTAGGTGGCGCCTACAGGTGCGTCAACCGACGAGGCGCGGCGACGGACCCGCGTTTCGCGCCGGCGCCGGCATCGGTGGATGTCAGTAGCGCGTCGGCACCGCAAAGGCTTGCCTGGTTTGGCTGCAATCGTTATAATCCGCCGCCCAACTCATCATGCTCCCTGTCAGATGGTTGCCGGAAGGGGCACCACTCGACGCAGGTCGATGAAAGAGCGATCCGTACCGATGAGCTTGGCCGACGAGCTTAGGCTCCAAAAGCCCTGGAGAAAGAGTTATGTACGCTGTTATCAAGAGTGGCGGTAAGCAATACCGCGTGCAGGAAGGTCAGACACTCAAGCTCGAGAAGCTGGAAGTGCCGACCGGCGAGACCCTGGAATTCGACCAGGTCCTGCTGGTCGCCGACGGTGACGACATCAAGGTCGGCGCTCCGTTGGTCGGCGGCGCCAAGGTGTCCGCTGAGATCGTTTCTCACGGCCGCGGCGACAAGGTGCAGATCATCAAGTTCCGCCGCCGCAAGCATCACATGAAGCGTCAGGGCCACCGCCAGTGGTTCACTGAAGTCAAGATCACCGGAATCTCCGCTTAAGCGGGACATTCCCCCAGAGAGAGGTATTCGCCATGGCTCATAAGAAGGCCGCCGGTAGTACGCGCAACGGTCGCGATTCCGAATCCAAACGCCTGGGTGTCAAGCTGTACGGTGGACAGAAGGCTACGGCCGGCAACATCATCGTCCGTCAGCGCGGCACCAAGTTCCATCCGGGTAGCGGTGTGGGTATCGGCAAGGACCACACGCTGTTCGCACTGAATGACGGCGTCATCAAGTTCGAGCAGAAAGGCCCGAGAAACCGCAAGTTCGTGAGTGTAGTCTCCGCCTGAGACGTCACGGACCTTGTATGAAAAGCCCCGCTCAGGCGGGGCTTTTTCGTTATTGCGGCAATATCATGCGGTATCCACGCGCGCGGCGCTCGCCGCCGGGAGAGTGACATGCAGTTCGTCGATGAAACCTCGATCACCGTCGAAGCCGGCAGGGGCGGTAACGGCTGCCTTAGCTTCCGGCGCGAAAAGTATGTGCCCAAGGGCGGCCCCGATGGCGGTGACGGCGGCCATGGCGGCAATGTCTACCTGATCGGCGACGAGTCGCTGAATACCCTGATCGACTTCAAGTTCCAGCGCTTCTACAAGGCGCAGAGCGGCCAGCAGGGGCAGGGTCGCCAGATGAGCGGCAAGGCCGGCGACGACCTGCACGTCAAGGTGCCGGTGGGTACCACGGTGATCGACGAGGACACCCTCGAGGTGATTGCCGACGTCACCGCCGAGGGCCAGGTGGTTCTGGTGGCACAGGGCGGGCGTCGTGGACTTGGCAACATTCATTTCAAGTCCTCGACCAATCGCTCGCCGCGCCGGACCACGCCCGGCACCGACGGCGAGCGGCGCAAGCTGCGCCTGGAGATGAAGGTGATGGCCGACGTGGGCCTGCTGGGCATGCCCAACGCCGGCAAGTCCACCTTGATCCGGGCGGTCTCCGCGGCCAAGCCGAAGGTGGCCAACTACCCCTTCACCACGCTGGTGCCCAACCTGGGGGTGGTCAAGCTCGGCACGCACGAGCACTTCGTGATGGCGGACGTCCCCGGGCTGATCGAAGGGGCCTCGGATGGCGCCGGGCTCGGGCTGCGCTTTCTCAAGCACCTCACCCGCACGCGGCTGCTGCTGCATGTGGTCGATGCCGCACCGTTCGACGAGTCCGATCCGGTTGCGGCGGTCGAGGCGATCGCCCGGGAGCTGTCGCAGTTCTCGCCAACGCTGGCGGAGCTGCCGCGCTGGCTGGTGGTCAACAAGCTCGATCTGCTGCCGGCGGAGGAGCGTGAAGCGCGGGTGGCGGATATCGTCTCGCGGCTCGACTGGCAGGGGCCGGTGTTCCGGATTTCGGCGATCTCCAGCGACGGCACTGGCGAACTGGTTCAGGCGGCGCACCGCTGGCTCACCGAGCAGCGGCAGCTGGAGAACGACGACGAAGAGGCCGCGGAGCGCGAGCGCGAGATGCGCCGGCGCATGGAGGCCGAATCGGTGGAGCGGGTGGAAGCGCACCAGACCCGTCTGCGGGTCAAGCGTGGCGAAGTCGTCGAGGAGTTCGACGATGACGACGACGACGATCATGACGTCGAGGTGGAATACACGCGTTGAGCCAACCGTGGGTCGGGGCATGTCGGGCGGAGAGTGAGATGGCGACGGATGAACGTATGGGGCGCGGTGTCCTCGAAGGCGCGAAGCGGGTCGTGGTCAAGATCGGCAGCGCGCTGCTGACCAACGATGGGCGCGGGCTCGACGACGCGGCCATCGGTGGCTGGGTCGACCAGATGGCGGAGCTGCATCGTCTCGGCGTCGAGGTGGTGCTGGTCTCCTCCGGCTCCATCGCCGAGGGCATGGTCAGGCTGGGCTGGCACGTGCGGCCGACCTCCGTGCACGAGCTGCAGGCTGCCGCTGCCGTCGGCCAGAGCGGGCTGTCCCAGTGCTACGAAACGCATTTCGCCCGCCATGGCCTGCGCAGTGCCCAGGTGCTGCTGACCCACGACGATCTCTCCAATCGCAAGCGCTATCTGAATGCGCGCTCCGCCCTGCGTACCCTGGTGCAGCTCGACGTGATCCCGGTGATCAACGAGAACGATACCGTCGTCACCGACGAGATCCGCTTCGGCGACAACGACACCCTGGGCGCGCTCGTCGCCAACCTGCTCGAGGCCGATGCGCTGCTGATTCTCACCGACCAGGAGGGGCTGTTCGACGCCGACCCGCGTCACAACGCCGATGCCAGGCTGATCGACGAGGCCCGGGCGGACGATCCCGGCCTCGATGCGGTCGCCGGTGGCGGGGGTCTGCTGGGCCGAGGCGGCATGGCGACCAAGTTGCGGGCGGCACGCCTGGCGGCGCGGTCAGGCGCGGTCACCGCGATCGCCAGCGGGCGCCAGCCGGCGGTGCTGACCCGGCTGCTCGAGGGCGCGTCGCTGGGAACACTGCTCTACCCCGATCACGCGCCGCTGGCGGCTCGCAAGCGCTGGCTTGCCGGACAGCTGCAGGTGCGCGGCACGTTGACCCTGGATGCCGGTGCGGTCAAGGTGCTGCGTGGCCAGGGATCGAGCCTGTTGCCGGTGGGGGTCAAGCAGGTGGAGGGCGCCTTTCGACGCGGAGACATGGTGGTGTGTGTCGACGAGCGAGGCGTGCGAGTGGCCAAGGGGTTGGTCAATTACTCAAGCGCCGACGCTGCTCGGCTCGTGGGACAACCCAGCCGGCGCATCGCCGAGATCCTGGGCTACATGGAAGCGCCGGAGTTGATTCACCGCGACAATCTGGTGGTGATCTGAAACGATCCGGAATTGTCAGTTGCTGCTGGATACCCCATGTGCCCTGTGATAGAATCCCGCATCCTCTCAGACATGGCCCGTTAAGACTGCCTGAATCGCAGTCTAAGATGGCTCCGAGACGCTTCCCGATTTGGGGGCCATCGAACATTCGGCCGAATCATTCAGGGTTGCCTGAAGCGGTTTCGAGGCTGTCCTGGGTGATTTAACTTACAGAATTGACTGTCAACATCTCCAAGGAGTCGACGGTGGCGAATACCAAGCAGGCGCGCAAGCGCGCACGTCAGGCGGAAGACCGCCGCAAGCTCAACGCTAGTCAGCGTTCCATGGTTCGTACCTATATCAAGCGTGTGATCAAGGCTATCCAGTCTGGCGATCAGGCGCAGGCGAACACCGAGTTCAAGGCCGCTCAGCCGGTCATCGATCGCATCGCCGACAAGGACGCCCTGTCCAAGAAGAAGGCCGCGCGCATCAAGAGTCGCCTGAACAAGCGAATTAAGGCGCTGGCTGCCTGAGCCGGACGCGCTTGACGAAAAACCGGCTTCGGCCGGTTTTTTTGTGGCCTGCCATCCATGGCGGCCACCCTGCTGGCCCTCGCTGCGCGACGCCAGAAATCGCTCCCGGCGATTTTTTGTGGCCGCCTTTCGTGACACGGGCGTCGAGGTCGCGGCACCGAAGCCAGGATCTCGAGAGCACCGATTCGAGATCGCCACAGGGGCAGCGAAGCGCGCGATGAGAGATTTCCTGGAGTGAGTGACGGCGCGTCATGAGCGAACACGGACCTGCGGAAGAGACGGCGGACAAGGCGACGGCGGCCGACGCGGTGGAGGCGGGGACCGCGACCCCGGTTTCGCGCCGCGGCCTGCTGCGCTCCGGCATGGTCGTCAGCACGATGACGCTGCTGTCACGCGTGCTCGGCCTGGCGAGAGATGTGGTGATCGCCGCGCTGCTGGGCGCCGGTAGCGGTGCGGACGCGTTTTTCGTGGCGTTCAAGATTCCCAACTTCATGCGCCGCCTGTTCGCAGAAGGGGCATTCAACCAGGCTTTCGTACCGGTGCTCTCGGAGTACGCCACCCGGCGCACCCGGGCCGAGGTTCGCGAGCTGCTCGACGCCGTCTCCGGCAGCCTCAGCGTGGTACTGGCGCTGATCACCGCGCTGGCCATCGCCGCCGCGCCATGGCTGGTATGGCTCTTCGCTCCCGGCTTCAAGGCGGATCCCGGCAAGCTGGCCCTGACCGCCGACATGCTGCGATTGACCTTTCCCTATCTATTGCTGATCTCGCTGACGGCCTTTGCCGGCAGCGTGCTCAACACCTGGGAACGCTTCGCGATACCCGCTTTTACGCCGGTGCTGCTCAACGTCTGCATGATCGGTGCGGCGCTGTGGCTGACTCCCTGGATGGACGATCCGGCCATGGGGCTGGCCTGGGGGGTGCTGATCGCCGGTGCGGCCCAGCTGCTGTTCCAGCTTCCGTTTCTGGCCCGGCTGGGGCTGATGCCGCGTCCGCGAGCGCGGTTCAGGCATCCCGGCGTCCGGCGCATTCTGCGCTTGATGACCCCGGCGCTGTTCGGGGTCTCCGTCTCGCAGATCAACCTGCTGCTGGATACGGTGCTGGCATCGTTTTTGGTCTCCGGCAGTGTCTCCTGGCTCTACTACTCCGATCGGCTGGTGGAGTTGCCGCTGGGGGTGTTCGGGATCGCCATCGCCACGGTGATTCTGCCGGCGCTCTCCAAGCGCCATGCCGACGAATCCCGGGAACATTTCGCGCGCATGCTGGACTGGGCGTTGCGGATGGTGCTGCTGATCGGGCTGCCGGCCGCGCTGGCGCTGATACTGCTGGCCGAACCGCTGCTGGTCAGCCTGTTCCACTACGGCGCGATGACCGACCACGATGTGGTCATGGCCGCGCGCAGCCTGCGGGCCTATGCATTGGGGCTGCTGGCGTTCATGCTGATCAAGGTGCTGGCGCCGGGCTACTTTGCCCGCCAGGACACCAAGACGCCGGTCAAGATCGGCATCGTGGCGATGTTCGCCAACATGGTCATGAACCTGGTACTGATCGTGCCGCTGGCGCATGCCGGGCTGGCGCTGGCCACGGCACTGTCGGCGTTTCTCAATGCCGGGCTGCTGGGGGTGGGACTGCGCCGTCAGGGCGTGTTGAGATTCCAGCCCGGCTGGGGGCGTTACGCCATTCAGGTCGTCGGCGGCTGCCTGCTGATGGGGGCCGCGCTGTGGTGGTTCTCGCCGGACTGGCACACCTGGGTGACCTGGAGCGCGCTGCATCGCGCCGGGGTTCTGACGGCACTGGTGATCGGCGGCTCGGTCATCTATTTTGGCTGGCTGGCGCTCAGCGGCATCCGTCTGAGAGACTTCCGCCTGCACGGCTGATAGGGGAGAGACCCTTGTTTATACTGATGCTCTTCGAGGCAACACGGTCCGTGCTGAAACGGGAGCAGACCCTATGGAACTGATCCGAGGCCTGCACAATCTGCCGCCCGGGAGTCCCGGCGATCGGGAAGGGGACATGCCCGGATGCGTGGCGACCATCGGCAACTTCGATGGGGTGCATCTTGGGCACCAGGCGATTCTCGAGCAGTTGCAGGCGCTGTCCCGGTCGCGGGCACTGCCGGTCACGGTGGTGATCTTCGAGCCCCAGCCGCGCGAGTACTTCGCCGGCGATCAGGCGCCGCCGCGCCTGACCCGGCTGCGCGACAAGGTCGCCCTGCTCAAGGCCCACGGTGCCGACCGGATCCTGTGCCTGCCGTTCAACGATGCCTTGCGCAGCCTCACCGCCCGGCAGTTCATCGAGCGGGTACTGATCGACGGTCTGCAGGTGAAGCATCTGGTGGTGGGCGACGATTTCCGTTTCGGCTGCGACCGAGCCGGGGACTTCACGCTATTGCAGGCGGTGGGGCGCGAGCGCGGCTTCGCGGTCGAGCATACCCGAACCTTCACCCTCGACGACGAGCGCGTCTCCAGTACCCGGGTACGCACGCTGCTGGCCAGTGGCAATTTCTTCCAGGCCGCGCGGATGCTGGGCCGGCCCTACGGTTACCAGGGGCGGGTCGTCCGCGACCGCCAGCTGGGTCGCACGATCGGTGTGCCCACCGCCAATATCCCGCTGACCCGGCGACCCATGGCGCTGCGCGGGGTGTTCGCCTGCGCTACCCGGCTGGCGGATGGCGAGTGGGTCGCTGGCGCGGCCAACATCGGCTGGCGGCCCACGGTGGGTGCCGATCGGCCGATGCTGGAGGTGCACCTGCTGGACCGTGAGCTTGACCTCTACGGTGAGACGCTGACCGTCGTTCCCTGTGCCCGCTTGCGCGGCGAAGCCAAGTTCGACGAATTCGACGCGCTGGTCGCGCAGATCCATCGCGATCTCGACAACGCCCGCCACTATTTCGCGCAGGCGGCGCGGCAGGCGGGCTCGTCGGTTTCCGAGCCGGGGCCGGCAGAGGTCGAGGCCGCAGCCAGCGGACTCTGTGCCGCCTCGTTGCCTCAGGCACGGTTTCCGCTCGCCTCGGCACCGCTGCCACCCGAACCGTCGAACCCCGGCGCGTCCGCGCACGCGGCGCCCACCGGTTCCGAAGACGACTGAACACAGCCTTGAGCGGCACGAATACAGCCTTGAGCGGCACGAATACAGCCGTGAGCGTTATGAACACAGCCCTGAGCGGCAAAAGTACAGCTTGAGCGCCATGACATCAGCCTTGAGCGCCACGACATTAGCCCCGAGCGGACCGAAAAAGCCATGAGCGACTATAAGCACACGCTGAATCTGCCCTCGACCGACTTCCCCATGCGCGGCAACCTGCCGGCGCGGGAGCCCGGCCGAATCGCGCAGTGGAACGATATGAACCTCTACGCCAAGCTGCGTGAGGCGCGTCGGGGGCGCGAGCGGTTCGTGCTCCACGACGGTCCTCCCTACGCCAACGGCAGCATTCATATCGGTCATGCGGTCAACAAGCTGCTCAAGGACTTCATCGTCAGGTCGAAGAACCTGGCCGGCTTCGACGCCCCCTACGTGCCGGGCTGGGACTGTCACGGGCTGCCGATCGAGCACAAGGTCGAGACCACCCACGGCAAGCACCTGCCGGCGGACGAGGCCCGGGCGCTCTGCCGCGAGTACGCGGCCGCCCAGGTCGAGGTGCAGAAGGAAGGCTTCGTGCGTCTTGGTGTCCAGGGCGACTGGGACAATCCCTACCTGACCATGAATTTCGCCAACGAGGCGGGCGAGATCCGGGCCCTGGCCGAGATGGTCAAGGGCGGCTACGTGTTCAAGGGACTCAAGCCGGTCAACTGGTGCTTCGACTGCGGCTCGGCGCTGGCCGAAGCCGAGGTCGAGTACCAGGACAAGCAGTCCGACGCCATCGACGTCGCCTTTCCGGCGGTCGACGATGCCGCGCTGGCGGCGGCCTTCGGACTGGATTCGCTGGCCAAGCCGGCGGCGGCGGTGATCTGGACCACCACGCCGTGGACCATCCCGGCCAACCAGGCGATGAACGTGCACCCCGAGTTCGTCTACGCCCTGGTCGACACCGGCGAGCGTCTGCTGCTGCTGGCCGAGGAGCTGGTCGAATCGAGCCTGGAACGCTTCGGCCTGAGCGGCGAGATCATCGCCACCGCTCCGGGCGAACGTCTCGATCGCATCGCCTTCCGCCATCCGCTGGCGGCGCTCGCGAGCGGCTACGACCGGCTCTCGCCGATCTATCTGGCCGACTACGTCGAACTGGGCGCCGGTACCGGTGTCGTTCACTCCTCGCCCGCCTACGGCGAGGATGACTTCCACACCTGCCGTGCCTACGGCATGAGCTTCGACGAGATTCTCAATCCGGTGCAGAGCAACGGCGTCTATGCCGACGATCTGCCACTGTTCGGCGGCCAGATGATCTGGAAGGCGAACCCGCAGATCGTCGCCAAGCTGGAAGAAGCCGGCGCGCTGATGGCCCACGACCGGATCACCCACAGCTACATGCACTGCTGGCGCCACAAGACGCCGGTCATCTACCGGGCCACGGCCCAGTGGTTCGTGGGCATGGATCTCGAGGGCGCCGATGGCCGCACACTGCGCGACAAGGCGTTGGCCGGCGTGGACACCACCGGCTTCATCCCCGCCTGGGGCCAGGCGCGTCTGCACTCGATGATCGCCAACCGCCCCGACTGGTGCATCTCGCGCCAGCGCAACTGGGGGGTGCCGATCCCGTTCTTCCTCGACAAGGCGAGCGGCGAGCTGCATCCGCGCACCGTCGAGCTGATGGAGGCGGTGGCAAGCCGCGTCGAGCAGGAGGGCATCGAAGCCTGGTTCAAGCTCGAGCCGAGCGAGCTGCTGGGCGACGAGGCCGACGCCTACGAGAAGGTCACCGACACTCTCGACGTCTGGTTCGATTCCGGCACCACCCACTGGCACGTGCTGCGCGGTTCGCATCCGCTCGGCCACGACGTCGGGCCGCGTGCGGATCTCTATCTCGAGGGCTCGGACCAGCATCGTGGCTGGTTCCATTCGTCGCTCCTGACCGGCTGCGCCATCGACGGCCATCCGCCCTACCAGTCGCTGCTGACCCACGGTTTCACCGTCGACGAGAAGGGCCGCAAGATGTCCAAGTCGCTGGGCAACGTGGTCGCGCCGCAGCAGGTGATGGACAAGCTGGGCGCCGATATCCTGCGGCTGTGGGTCGCTTCCACCGACTACTCCGGCGAGATGGCGGTCTCCGACGAGATCCTCAAGCGCACCGCCGATGTCTATCGGCGGATCCGCAACACCTCGCGCTTCCTGCTCGGCAACCTGACCGGCTTCGAGCCGGGTCGCGACGCCGTGGCCTTCGACGACATGCTGGCGCTGGATCGCTGGGCGGTGGATCGCGCCGCCGAGCTGCAGGCGCGCATTCAGCAGGCCTATGCCGACTATCGATTCCGCGACGTCTACCAGCAGGTGCACGACTTCTGTGCCCGCGACATGGGCGGTTTCTATCTCGATATCATCAAGGATCGCCAGTACACCACCCAGCCCGATTCGCTGGCGCGCCGCAGCTGCCAGACCGCGCTCTATCATATCGTCGAGGCGCTGGCGCGCTGGGTTGCGCCGATCCTGTCGTTCACCGCCGAGGAGATCTACGAGAACATTCCCGGCGAGCGGGGCGAGAGCGTGCATCTCGAGACCTATTACGACGGGCTGAGCCAGCTGCCTGAAAATGCCGAGATGGGGCGGCAGTTCTGGGAACAGGTGATCGCGGTCAAGCAGGCGGTCAACAAGCAGCTCGAGGATGCGCGCAACGCCGGCACCATCAAGGGCGCGCTGGACAGCGAGGTGACGCTCTACGTCGATGACACCTTGAACGCGCTGCTGTCCCGCTTCGAGGACGAACTGCGCTTCGTGCTGATCACTTCCGAAGCCACGCTCGCGCCGCTGGCGGAAGCGGGCGATGCCAGGGCCACCGAGCTGGAGGGTCTCAAGGTCGCGGTGCGCATGAGTCCGTATGAGAAGGACGAGCGCAGTTGGGAACGGCGGCCGGACGTCGGCGCCAATCCCGATCATCCGACGCTGTCGGCGCGTTCCATCGCCAACCTGCCGGATGGCCCGGGTGAGGTACGCCGTTTTGCCTGATTCCGCTTCCCGCCCCGCCACCGATCGGATGCACCGCCCGCTGCGATGGCTGTGGCTATCGCTGGTGGTCATCGTGCTCGATCTGGGCATCAAGGCGCTGGCCTCGGCGCACCTCGATTACGGTCGGCCGCTGGAAGTGCTGCCGATCTTCAACCTGACGCTGCTGCACAACACCGGTGCCGCCTTCAGTTTTCTGGCCGAGCACGCGGGCTGGCAGCGCTGGCTGTTCGCGCTCATCGCCATCGCTGCGAGTATCGGTCTGACCGTGTGGCTGTCGAGACTGAAGCGCGGCGAGACGCTCACCGCGATCTCGCTGACGCTGGTGATCGGCGGTGCCATCGGCAATCTCTACGATCGACTGGTGCACGGCTACGTGGTCGACTATCTGTCGTTTCACTGGGGCGGCTGGTACTACCCGGCGTTCAATCTGGCCGATACGGCGATCACGCTGGGTGCGGTCGGCCTGATTCTGCAGTCGCTGCTCGACTCGCGCCGACCGAAGGGCTCTCACGCCGCCGACAAGGACGGACCTTCTTCGGCTGACAACCCTGGTTCGGCTGACAGGTCTTCTTTGGCTGACAAATCTTCTTCGACTGACTCTTCTTCGACCCGAGGTGACTCATGAGCGGGAACGGCCACCAGCACGATCACGACTACCGCGTCGGCGACGGCATGGAAGTCACGCTGCACTTCACGGTGAAACTCGAGGATGGCGAGGTGGTGGACTCGACGCGGGACAAGCAGCCAGCGACGTTCCAGCTCGGCGACGGCAATCTGCCGCCGGGGTTCGAGGCGCCGCTCAAGGGCATGGCGGCGGGCGATACCGGTGCCTTCGAGATCTCACCCGAGCACGCTTTCGGCCAGCACAACCCTCAGAACGTCCAGCGCCTCGCCCGTGACGCCTTCGAGGAGGCCGTGGAACCCGGCACGGTGATGTCATTCGCCGATGCCGCCGGCGGCGAACTGCCCGGCGTGATCGCCAGCGTCGACGAACGCCATGTCGAGGTCGACTTCAATCATCCGCTGGCAGGGCGTACCCTGACCTTCGAGGTGGAAATCCTGGACGTGAAGCCCGCCACGACTCACTGAGCCGATCTTCACCACGACACCCGAGCGTATCAAGCGAGGTCATTATGCAAATCAAGCTGGCCAATCCCCGCGGTTTCTGCGCCGGCGTCGATCGTGCCATCGACATCGTCAATCGCGCGCTCGATGTCTTCGGGCCGCCCATCTACGTGCGCCACGAAGTGGTCCACAACCGCTTCGTGGTGGATTCGTTGCGCGAGCGGGGGGCGATCTTCGTCGAGGAGCTCGACGAAATCCCCGACGACGTCATCGTGATCTTCTCGGCCCACGGCGTTTCGCGAGCCGTGCAACAGGAGGCCGAGCGTCGCGGCCTCAAGATCTTCGATGCCACCTGCCCGCTGGTGACCAAGGTGCATATGGAAGTGCTGCGCTATGCCAAGCGCGGGCAGGAGTGCATCCTGATCGGCCACGCCGGCCATCCGGAGGTGGAAGGCACCATGGGGCGCTACGATGAGAGTCATGGCGGCGCGATCTATCTCGTCGAGGACGAGAAAGATGTCGCCAGGCTGCCGGTACGTGATCCCTCGCGGCTGGCGTTCGTCACCCAGACCACGCTGTCGATGGATGACACCGCCAAGGTGATCGATGCACTGCGCGAGCACTTTCCCGAGATCCAGGGGCCGCGCAAGGACGATATCTGCTACGCCACCCAGAATCGGCAGGACGCGGTCCGCGAGCTGGCCGTCGACTCGGACCTGGTACTGGTCGTGGGCAGCGTCAACAGCTCCAACTCCAACCGCCTGCGCGAGCTTTCCGAGCGCGTCGGCACGCCGGCCTTCCTGATCGACGACGCCGAACAGATCGATCCCGCCTGGCTCGAGGGTATTGGCACCATCGGCATCACCGCCGGTGCCAGTGCCCCGGAAGTGCTGGTCAAGGGCGTCATCGACAAGCTCCAGACGCTCGGCGCCAGCGTGCCGGAAGAGCTGTCCGGACGCGCCGAGCGGGGCTCCGGGTGAGTTCCTGCTCGATCCCGCCAGCTGCGGCATCCTCATCCCGGTGACGGATCCGGCGGACCAGGCGGAGATCGTGCTGACTCCCGATC
>NZ_CEXLVS010000016.1:0-14924 GCF_982684285.1 Salinicola sp.
AAGATCCTGAGCCCGGAAAAACGCGTGTTCATGCCGACGCTGGAAGCGACCTGCTCGCTGGATATCGGCTGTCCGGCCGATGCCTTTTCCGACTTCTGCGACCAGCATCCGGAGCGTACCGTGGTGGTCTACGCCAACACCTCGGCGGCGGTGAAGGCGCGCGCCGATTGGGTCGTGACCTCTTCCATCGCGGTGGAGCTGATCGACCATCTCGACCGGCAGGGCGAAAAGATCCTGTGGGCGCCGGACCGCCATTTGGGCAACTATGTCCGCGAGCGCACCGGTGCCGACGTGCTCTGCTGGGAGGGCGAGTGCATCGTCCACGACGAGTTCAAGGCCAAGGGGCTTCTCGAGCTCAAGGCCTTGCATCCGGAAGCCGCGGTGCTCGTGCATCCGGAATCGCCGGCGTCGGTGGTGGAGGTCGCCGATGTGGTCGGCTCCACCTCGCAGCTGATCGGTGCGGCGCAGCAGCTCGACAACCCCAGCTTCATCGTCGCCACCGATCGCGGCATCTTCTACAAGATGCAGCAGCTGATGCCGGGCAAGACCTTCATGGCCGCACCCACGGCGGGCAACGGCGCCACCTGTCGAAGCTGCGCCAACTGCCCGTGGATGGCGATGAACGGGCTGGAGAACACCCTGGCGGTGCTGGAAGACGCCAACGGCTGCGGCCAGGAGATCCACGTCGATCCCGCCATCGCCGCGCGAGCCCTCGTGCCGCTCGATCGCATGCTCGAGTTCGGGGCCGAACTCAAACGCCGTTAGGCTTTTTACGCTGGAAAACGAAAGCGCCCGCCCCGGCTGACACCGGGGCGGGCGCTTTTATGTCTCTACGATTTAGAAGTGGTAGTTGATGAATGCTCCCGCTCGCCACTGGGTCGAATCGCCGAGATCATCGACGATTGGGCTGTCGGCTGCGTCGCCTGTCAACTGCGTCACACCCAGCAACCCGGTGACCGACCACTGCCGCGTCACATAGTAGCTATAGGTGGTCGCCAGCCCGGCGGAGAAATAACCGTCGTTGGCGTCGTAGGCATCGATGCCGGAGCGGGCACTTTCCCGCTTCGACACGCCAAAAAGATCGTCCGCCCAGTCGGCGCTGGTATAGGTGAAGCGAGGGCCGATCGTGAATGCGGCTCGCTCTCCAACCTTGGTTACATAGTCCGCCTTGAAGCGAATCCGATAGCCGTCCAGGTCACCGGTGAAGGGCGTTTGCGCGGAAGCGCTATAGCGCCAGTTGGCGTCATTGTAATTGACGCGCAGGCCGGCGGTGGCGCCGCCGTCGACGTCGTCGAGATCCTTGATGTCATCCTCGTTTTCACGGCCCAGGGCGTAGCCGATGAACGGCGCGACGCGCCATTTGTCCTGGCGAATCACGTTCCAGCCGACACCATCTTCCAGGCTGGCGAAGAAGGCATCACCGTAAGTGAGGTTGAACGTGGGCCACGGCGTAGTGTGGTAATCGTCACTACCCAGATATTTGGGCCAGTAGGCCGCACCTCCGCCGATCGCGCCTTTTAGTTGCGGTTGCGCGGCCTGTGCCGCTGATGCTGTCAGCAACCCGAGTGCAGCGATCCAGCCATAGCGAAATATCGATGACATACCATCCGTCCTTGAGTAAGAAGCTCATACCTGTCAGGTGGAAGAACATACTGGGAGCCGCTACAAAACTCCAGTTTCTCAAGCGATTTTGCAGTGCTCTGGTGGGATAGTCGTCGTGATCGACAAAGATGACATTCAATAGACGAATCTTGCTTCCCGTCCCGAGGTCGCTGGCCTACGCTGAATAAAGCATTACGGAACCGGCCTGTGAAAATCGCGATCGACAGGCGACGGATTGATAACGACGACAAGAGGTGTGAAGGATGCGATTCACTTCGAGGGCGGGGCGGTCATTGCTAAGCGGCACGATATTGTTGACCTTGGGTGCCTGCGCGAGTAGCGGCCCGGTGCAGCAATCGGTCACGACCTATTTGAACTGTGACGATCTCCAGCAAGCCATTGCCAGTGCAGATAACGGCTTCGATGATATCAAACGCGGTTCTCGCAGTACGCGCTACGGTCAAATTTGGAATACCTCGATCCAGGCATTCGTTAACGCCTGTTCCATTGTTTCCGCCAGCGGGCCGACCTACTACACCTGCTCGGGGAGGATCGAGTCCGACGCGGGCGAATCTCAACTGGAAGCGGCGACCGATGGTATCGGTCAATGTCTTGGGTCCGAATGGTCCTCGTCGACATCTAGCGGGGAGGTCCGATTTCATCGCGTCGATGGCAGTGGCCCGACCCTGGCGCTCAAGAACTTCGAAAATGACCGTGGCGCGCAGATGGTGGTGATGCGGATCGAGCAATGACAGGGGTGACTGGTAGAGGCTAAAACGATCAAAGATTATCACATACAGTGAAGTTGCCTTTTGAGCCGCTAATGTTAGCGGCTTTTCTATTAGCGTAGCATGGGAATTCAAGACGCCTTGATGCCGCATATTCATATAGACTTGTAAATAATTTGGTCTTGGTTCTTATTTCTATTGTGTTAATAGTTGCGTCCTGTTTCAAAGCCATCTCCGACTTTCGTCTTGGTGATTGGGCTTTTTAGCAGGGAAGAGGCTGAAAATGTAACTTTAATAACATCTTGATGAGCAAGCATTGTTTAGCAAAAAATTATCTATAGTTAAGATTTTTCTTTGATTGATGTCCTTTTTTGTTCTTTCTCAATTACAGCATATTGCAATTTTCTTTTTGCTGACTGCCGTTTTATGCGTCATTAATTATTTGAAATAAATATAAAGGCTAGCAGGCTGGGGCCTCAGAGTGTTTCGTTCCTATGACGAAACTATAAAGCCCATTATAACAATTGCTTGTAGTCAAGGGGCGCATCATGGGAACCGGAATAGCGAGTCTTTCAGACGACAGTCGAGTTTTCTGCGCGACGTTTTTTCTGGGCGTGGCGGGTGTGGCGGTTGGCGCCGACGATCAGGACTTGGCAAAAAAGCTGAGTAATCCTGTCGCCAGCCTGATCAGCGTGCCGTTCCAACTGAATTACGACGAAGACGTCGGAGCTGGGGATGGCGAACGTTATCTGTTGAACGTTCAGCCCGTCATTCCCTTCGGTGTTTCAGAGAACTGGAATCTGATCAGCCGCACCATCGTGCCGATCATCAGCCAGAACGACGTCGTGCCCGGCCAGGGTAACCAATTCGGCACCGGCGATGTGGTGCAGAGCCTGTTCTTTTCGCCCAAGGCGCCGACGTCTTCCGGGCTCATCTGGGGCGCCGGTCCGGTATTTCTGCTGCCGACCGCCAGTGAGAATACCTTGGGTAGCGACAAGTGGGGCGCAGGACCCACGGGCGTCGTGCTGCGCCAGAGCGGACCCTGGACGACTGGATTACTCGCCAACCACATCTGGGACGTCGCCGGTGAAAGCAACCGTCCCGATATCAACAGCACCTTTCTGCAGCCGTTTACCTCGTACACAACGTCCACGGCTTGGACCTATACCGTCAACAGTGAATCGACCTACGACTGGGAGGTCAGCCACTGGTCGGCGCCGGTCAATTTTCAGCTTACCAAGCTGACGTCTCTGGGATCACAGCCGCTCAGTGTGGGCGGTGGGCTGCGCTACTGGATCGAATCACCAGACGACAGAGGGCCTGATGGATGGGGAGCCCGACTGATCGCCACTTTGCTGTTTCCAGATTAAAGAACCTCTCATGGAAGCGGGGCAGGGAACATGAATCACGCTCGAATTATGCGATGGGACTGGCGGCGCGCGAACTCGTCGACGCTCAAGTCGTCTGGCGGCCATGTCTGTCGCTTTCCGCATGCCTTGGTGATGGCTCTAATCGCCAGTGGCGCGGTGATCGGTTACAGCGCGGTTGCCGAAGCTGGTGGCATTTTGCTCTATGAAGTTGGCCAGGAAGATAGCGGGCTTGCCAATGCGGGCTCCGCCGCGAGGGCGATGGACCCCAGCGTGATGATGACCAATCCTGCGGGCATCGCTCGGCTACCCGGCAATCAGCTCTATGTGGGTGGGCAACTGATCGTCGGGCGTATCGACTTCGACCCGGATGGTAATACCTCGACTTACGGCGGAGATGGCGGTAACGCCATGGTGCCGACACCTGGGCCCAGCCTGTTCGTCAGCCACCCAATGGACGAGCGCTCGACCATCGGCATCGGCATTTACGGCAACTTTGGTCTGGGGCTGGATTACGACAATGATTGGGTCGGCCGCTACGTCGTTCAGGAAACCTCCATCGTGGCGGCGTCGATCCAGCCGACCTACGCCTATCGCTTCAATCCCAAGCTTTCCTTGGGCATCGGCCCTCGCCTGGTCTACGGCAATTTCCGCACGGAATCCGCAGTTAACAACAACGTCGCCGGCGCGACGGGTTACGCCGACGGCCAGATGGAATACGAGGATCACGACACGGCCTGGGGCTGGAATCTGGGCCTGCTTTACGAGATGGACGACTTCACGCGCTTCGGCCTCGCCTACACCAGCAAGGTCGATCTCGACTTCGATGATCGCCCCGATTTCCGCGGTCTCGACAACCCAGTAGTCGACAGTGCCGTGCAGCAGATCGCCGTCAATCGTGTTGGTCTCGGCCTGCGCATTCCAGAAACGATCACCGCCAGCATTTTTCATCAGATCAGTGACGAATGGGCCGTCATGGGCAGCCTGGGCTGGCAGAACTGGTCGGAGTTCGGCGATGTCGCCGTTGAACTGGATACTGGCTTGAGCGATGCCTCCGCCGAGGCGGATCGCCACTATCAGGATACCTGGCACGTATCGTTCGGTGCCCAGCGACAGATCCATCGTCACCTGCGCTGGAACATGGGCATCGCCTACGATAGCTCTGCGGTAAAGAACGGCAACCGCACTCTGGATAACCCGATGAACGAAGCCTGGCGTTTGGCGACGGGGCTCAATTATCGCTGGGACGAGAGTCTGGACCTCACCCTGAATTATACCTTTATCTATCTCGGTGATATGGACGTCGATCAGACCAAGGCGATCTCCGGGCAGCGTGTCAGTGGACGGTATTCCAGTGCTTATCTGAATGTCATTGGTGGAGGGGTTAGATGGAGGTTTTGAGCGATTTTTGTTGGAAAAGGTGCGGTGACCATGAGCTGAATAAAGGAGCTGTTTATGAAAACTATAAGCCCCCGTTTGGTTGAAACAGTTGTCACGACACTGGGTCTTCCAAGTGGTGATTTGGCCCAGAATGATGCGGCAGGAAGAGCCTGTGATTTCAATAGGAGCCTCTCGGAGACAGTTGAGAATACAAAAATACAGACGGGAGAGGTTTACACGCTGGTCAAGGCGGTTCCGAAATCGAGTTCCAGGATCGAAATATAAGCAGATAAGGTCTTTTGATGAATGTCTGTTGGATGTGCCACAAAAACAAATGAAGCGTGCGAATAATTGGTGGGAGAGTCATCTGATTGAACCAGGATAAAAGTAGTGCTTTAAAAATCAAAATTTGAAATTCCATGTTCGTTGTCTTCAAAACCGATGATTTGAAGGAGATTGTTCGATGGAGCTCAGTCAAAGAAAGCCGTCAACGACGCGCTGGAACGGTGTTCTCTCCGCCGCCCTGGCCGTGGCAATGGCGCTGCCTGGAACAGCGATGGCCCAGGAAAATCAAAGCCAGTCAGGAAGCCAATCCTCCGCGAAACCCAACATCCTCGTGCTGTGGGGAGACGATATCGGCCAGTCCAATATCTCCGCCTACACCCGTGGATTGATGGGCTACCACACACCTAATATCGACCGCGTTGCCAGCGAAGGCATGATGTTCACGGATTACTATGGTGAGCAATCATGTACGGCTGGGCGGTCGTCGTTCATTACCGGGCAAAGCGTATTCCGCACCGGTCTTTCCAAGGTCGGCATGCCGGGTGCCAAGGAAGGGATGAGTCCCGAAGACCCGACCATCGCCGGGCTGTTGAAGGCGCAGGGCTACGCGACAGGCCAATTCGGCAAGAACCATCTGGGTGACCGTGACGAGATGTTGCCCACCAACAACGGCTTCGACGAATTCTTCGGCAATCTCTATCACCTCAACGCCGAGGAGGAACCGGAACTGCCTGATTACCCGAGGGACATGGTGCTGGAAGATGGGCGTACCTTCGAGGAAGCCTATGGGCCCAGAGGGATCATCCGCTCCACGGCGGATGGGGAGATCGAAGACACCGGGCCCTTGACGCGCAAGCGCATGGAAACCGTCGACGATGAGACCTCTGCCGCTGCGCTGGATTTCATCGAACGCAAGACGCAAGCCAGTGAGCCCTGGTTCGTGTGGTGGAATGCGACCCGTATGCACTTCAGAACCCACGTGAAGGATTCACTGCGGGGCATTTCCGGCCAGAACGAGTACGCCGACGGCATGGTCGAGCACGACCGTCATGTGGGCCTGTTCCTCGACAAGCTCGACGAGCTGGGCATCGCCGATAACACCATCGTGTTCTATTCCACCGATAACGGGCCGCACATGAACTCCTGGCCCGATGCCGGGATGACGCCGTTCCGTGGCGAGAAGAACACCAACTGGGAAGGCGGCTGGCGCGTGCCCGCCATGGTGCGCTGGCCCGGGCATATCGAAGAAGGCTCTATCTCCAACAAGGTCATGCACCATATGGATTGGCTGCCGACCTTCCTCGCCATCGCCGGCAACTCCGATATCAAGCAGGAACTGCTCGACGGCGGCGTGCAGGCGATCGGGCGGGAGTACAACGTCCACCTCGATGGCTACAACTTCCTGCCCTACCTGACGGGGGAAACCGACGATACGCCGCGCCACGAGATTTTCTACTTCTCGGACGATGGCGATCTGATGGCGCTGCGTTACGACGACTGGAAGCTGGTGTTCATGGAGCAGCGCGCCCAAGGGACGCTGTTGACCTGGGCCAACCCGTTCACATCGCTGCGCGTGCCGTTGATCTTCAACCTGCGTCGCGATCCCTACGAGCGTGCCCAGATCACCTCCAACACCTACTACGATTGGCTGCTGGATCACGCCTTCATGCTGGTACCCGCCCAGGCCTACGTCGCGAGATTCCTGGAAACCTTCAAGGAATTCCCGCCGCGTCAGGAAGCCGCGAGTTTCAATCTGGACAAGGTGATGGAAACGCTACAGGAGCCTATCTCTCAATAGCAAAAGCTTCAGGGGCGAACGCAATAGGCGGGCGAGTGCCGTGGCTGCACTTGCCCGTCTTCCAAGTTTCTTTCCGTCGCCCGGCGCTCCGCAGGATGAGGGTGAGCGCGAGCCCGACGTGATGCATGACAGGAGTGATGACCTTGAGGAAACATCGTTTCTTTGACATCGCCAAACTGCTCTCTATTGGCTTGCTATCGCTTTTCGGGTTGCCGGTTCTGGCATTGGCCGACCCGCTGCCGTCCTGGCAATCGGGCGAGCATAAAAACGCCATCATCGATTTCGTCGAGATGACCACCGATCCCGACAGTGAAGATTTCGTGCCGCAGGCGCGACGCATCGCGGTCTTCGACAACGACGGCACGTTGTGGTCCGAACAACCCTACTACTTCCAACTCGCGTACGCGCTTGATCGCGCCGAGAACGCGCCCGAGGGGGCTTTGAGCGAAGCGCTGCAAACCGCCGTGGACAATCGCGATCTGGCGGCCATCCTCGCGGGGGGAAATGAATCGCTGCTCGACATCGTCAACGTGAGCCACTCAGGCATGACCGTCGATGCGTTTCAGGACGATGTCGGTAACTGGCTGGCTGACGCGCGTCATCCCAAAACAGGGCTCGCCTACGACGAGATGGTCTTCCAGCCGATGCTGGAGCTGCTCGTCTATCTGCGCGATGCAGGCTACGTGACCTATATCGTCTCGGGCGGCGGCATCGACTTCATGCGCGTCTTTGCCGAGGACGCTTACGGCATTCCACCGCAGAACGTGATGGGCAGTACCGGCAAGCTGGCGGTATCGCGGGAGGGCGGTGAGATGACGCTGGTCAAGCAGGGCGATATCGCCGGGCTGGACGATGGCGATGGCAAGCCGATCACCATCCAGCGCACGCTGGGGCAGCGGCCGATCATCGCGGTCGGCAACTCCGATGGCGACGTCCCCATGCTGACCTGGACGACCGAAGGCGATGGGCCGCGCCTGGGGGTGCTGATCCATCACACCGATGGCGAGCGCGAGGTCGCCTACGATCGCGAAAGCGCCATCGGCAAGCTCGATCAGGGGCTCGACGAGGCCGAACAGCGTCAATGGGTACTGGTGGATATGGCCGAAGATTGGCGCACGGTTTACGACGCCACCCTGGACGGACAGAGTCGGCGCGAGGCTGACCCGCAGGCGGCAAGTCAATGAGTTGTCGGGCCGAACTCGAAGCGCTGGAAGCGGCGATCGGCACTTCGATCATCGGCCAGAAACCGGTGATTCGTCGGCTGGTCATCGGTCTGCTGGCAAACGGCAACCTGTTGATCGAGGGGCTGCCCGGACTCGCCAAGACCCGTGCCATCAAGGCGATGTCGCGACATCTCGAGGCCGACTTCAGCCGCATCCAGTTCACGCCGGATCTGCTGCCGTCGGACGTGACCGGTAGCGACGTCTATCACCAGAGCGTGGAGGGCTCGGTATTCACCTTTAGCCCCGGCCCGCTGTTCGCCAATCTGGTGCTCGCCGACGAGATCAATCGCGCGCCGGCCAAGGTGCAGTCGGCGCTGCTCGAAGCGATGGAGGAGCGCCAGGTGACGGTGTCGGGAAAGACTCATCCGCTGCCATCGCTGTTCATGGTGCTGGCGACCCAGAACCCTATCGAGCAGGAGGGCACCTATCCGCTGCCCGAAGCCCAGCTCGACCGTTTCATGATGAAGGTGCTGATCGATTATCCGGCGGTCGAGGAGGAGGTCGAGGTGATCCGGTTGGTACGCGACGAAGAGCGGGAGACCCTGCGCCAGGAGGGCTCCCCGAGCGCGCCGGTCGTGATTGCCCAGGAGTCGGTATTCGAGGCACGCCGCGAGAGCGCAGCCCTGCATGTCGCGGAGCCGATCGAGCGTTACATGGCCGACCTGGTGGAGGCAACGCGTCATCCGGCGGCGCTGTCCGAGGACCTCGAGCGCTGGATCGAACTGGGCGCCAGCCCACGGGCCAGCCTGGCGCTGGATCGCTGCGGGCGCGCCCACGCCTGGCTCAACGGTCGCGACTACCTCGATCCACAGGACGTGCAGGCCGTGGCCCCGGACGTGCTTCGCCATCGGCTGGGGCTCAGCTTCGAGGCGCAGGGCGAGGGGCTGACGACCGATACGGTCATCGCCCAGCTGCTGGCGCGTGTCGCGCTGCCGTAATCATGGCGGCTTTTGCCCACTCTCACCCTGCTTTCGCCCACCCTTGCAGAGGAGGCCAGGATGCCACGCTTTTCCATACGGCCGCGGGCTGGCGTCACGACTGACGGTGACCGCGATCCTCGAGTCCATACCGACTTCGCTCACTTGCGTGGGCTGGAGAGTATCGGGCGAACATTGAGCCTGTTGCCCCGGCAGCCGGCACGCAGCGTGCTGAACGGTCGGCACGGCTCGCGTCTGCGCGGGCGCGGGCTGGATTTCCTCGAACTGCGCGGCTATCTGCCGTCGGACGACGTGCGCAACATCGACTGGCGCGTGACCGCGCGCACCGGCGAACCGCACGTTCGCGTCTTCACCGAAGAGCGCGATCGGCCGGCGCTGGTCGTCGTCGATCAGCGGATGTCGATGTTCTTCGGCAGCCGATACGCCATGAAGTCCGTCACTGCCGCCGAGGCCGCGGCGATACTGGCCTTTGCGGTGCTGGCTCAGCGTGATCGCTTGGGCGGTATCGTGGTGAGCGATCATGCCATTCAGGAGTTCCGTCCGGCGAACTCGAGAGCGAGCGTGATGCGCTTTCTACACGGGCTCGCGGATGCCAATCTGGCGCTTCACGCTGCCGCCGAGGCCGACGCTCCGACCTCGTTGGATGCCGTGCTGGAAGCGGTCGCCAGGCTGGCGAGTCGCGATCATCTGGTGGTGGTGCTGAGCGATTTCGATGTCATCGGCCCCCGTAGCGAGCGTCTGCTGAGTGCGCTGTGCCGACATAACGACGTCGTGCTGGCGCCCGTCACCGATGTACTGGCGGAACGGCTGCCGGACGACCTTCGCCAGACCGTCTCGGACGGCAAGCTGCAGGCGCTTCTGGATACCCGCAGTGCGCGGGTGAGAGAGGCGCTCGAGCAGGTATCTCACGCACGCCGGGAGACGCTGCTCGGATGGCAGCGCCGATACGGACTTTCCATTGCGCCGCTTTCGTCAGGCGAGGAGACGGCACCGCAGCTCCGGCGCTTGCTTGGCATGGGGCGCGGATCGGGGCGAAGAGCAGGGCGAGGAACCGAAAGAGGAGCGCACGAGCGGGGCGTGCAGCCATGAGCGCGCCAGCCGCTTCCGCCGGCGCGCTCGATACCGCGGGCACCTCGCCGCCGCTGATGCTCTCGCAGATGATCGATCAGCTCTCCCCGGTGCCGGAGCCCGTCGCCGTGGCCTGGTGGCCCCAGACCTGGGGCTGGCTGGTGTTGGCTATCGTGGTGGTCGCGCTGCTGGCATGGCTTGGGTGGCGACGCTATCGGCACTGGCAGGCCAATCGCTATCGGCGCGAGGCGCTGGCGGAACTGCATCGGCGTCTGGCTAGCGGGGAGGGGAGCATCGCGTTGGCCGAGGTGTTGAGACGCACGGCGCTGGCCGCCTTCCCCCGGGAGCAGGTCGCTTCGTTGCGCGGCGAGGCCTGGGGGCGTTTCCTCAATGGCACCGTCGCGCCCGGCAAGGCCTGTTTCGATGGGCCGTCCGTCGTGCGGCTGTCCGAGCTGCCGTATCGAAAGCCGAACGATGACGATCTCGATGACCATAGCCACCTCGACGAGCCTGGTCATTTGGACGATCTGGGCCGTCGCGTCGAACGCTGGGTCAGCGTGCACGATGCAAAACGGGGGCGCGCATGATCGAGCTCGCCGCGCCCTGGATATTGCTGCTGTTGCCGCTACCGCTGTTGGTCCATTGGCTGGTCCCTGCCTACAAGCGTCGCATGGCGGCGCTGCGTCTGCCGTTCTTTCAGCGCTATGTGCAGGCGGCGGGCATCGCGCCCGCCGCAGGCGCTCAGGTGATGTCGCGTTCGCGGATCCTGTCGGCGCTGGCACTGCTCTGCTGGTGCCTGCTGGTCGTTGCGCTCGCGCGCCCGGAGCGCGTCAGCGCTCCCATTCACTGGCAGACCTCGGCTCGCGACCTGATTCTGGCGGTGGATATCTCGGGCTCCATGGATGAAAAGGATTTCGCCGCGTCGGACGACGAAACGCTGCAGCGGTTGGCCGGGGTCAAGCGCGTCATCGCCGGCTTTCTCGGTGACCGTGAAGGAGAGCGCCTCGCGCTGATCGTGTTCGGCACTCAGGCTTTCGTCCAGTCTCCGCTCACAACCGATCTCGATACGCTGCAAGCCCTGCTGGCGCGCACCGAGGTCGGCATGGCCGGCCCACACACCGCACTGGGAGATGCCATCGGCCTGGCCATTCGTCAGTTCGATGCCAGCGACGTGAGCCAGCGGCTACTGATCCTGTTGAGCGACGGCGCCGATACCGGCAGCCGCATGAGCCCCATCAACGCCGCCAGCATTGCCGCGGATCGGGATGTTCAGATCATCACCATCGCGATCGGCGATCCCCAAGGGAATGGGGAGAATCGCGTCGATACCGACACCCTGGAGGCCATTGCCGATACCACCGGCGGCACGAGCTTCCTGGCGACGGACGAGCAGGCGTTGAGGCAGGTCTATGATCGAATCGACGAACTCGCGCCACGGCAGATCGCCGATCACAGCTACCGTGAGCGCCAGTCGCTGGCGGCCTGGCCGATGGGTGTCGCCTTGGTTCTGGTGCTTCTGGCCTGGCTCTGGCGCAGTGTTTCGCTGGGCAGGAGGCGGCTGTCATGAATCTAATGGGCGCGCTGTCGGCCTTTCACTTCCTGCGGCCTTACTGGTTCCTGCTGCTGGTGCCGATCGCCGCACTCTGGTGGTGGTATCGCTTTCGTTTCCAGCAGGGCGAGGCGAGATCGCCTCACTTTGCGCCGCATCTGGCCCGCGCATTGCGTATCGGAGATGACGCTCGCCGGCGGTTCTCGCCGGTCGACAGTCTCACCGCCATGGCGCTCTGTCTGGTCATCGGGTTGGCTGGGCCCAGTTGGAGCCGAGTCGCCAACCCGATGATCAGCCAGACGGCGCCGCTGGTGATCGCGCTCGAGGTCACGCCCTCGATGATGGCGAGCGACGTGCCGCCCACCCGTCTGGAGCGGGCCGCGATCAAGATCGAGAATCTGCTGGCCACGCGTAGCGGCGCACAGACGGCGCTGATCGCCTACGCCGGCTCGGCCCATCTGGTGGTGCCGCCGACCAGCGATCCAGCACTGATCAAGCCCTATCTGGAGGGGCTGACGCCACAGATCATGCCTGTCGATGGCGACGTGTCGGCACAGGCATTGGCGCTTGCCGACAGCGTGCTCGCCGATCAGACCGTGGCGGGTACGATCCTGTTCGTGAGCGATGGCATGAGCGCTTCGAACCGAACCGCTTTCGAGGCGCGCGAATCGGCCCACACGCTGGCCTTTCTGACGCTGTTGCCGGAGGGGCAGCCGGCGCCGGTCGTTGATGAACTCGACGCTCGGCAGGTACGCGTCAGCGCGGACGACAGCGATGTCGAGAGCCTGGAAAGGACGCTGGCGTCCGCCTATCGACAAGCCCTGCTCAACGACGACCGGCTGGCCTGGAAAGATCGTAGCGCCTGGTTGGCCTGGCCGGCGGCCTTTTTCGCACTGCTAGGGTTTCGGCGCGGCTGGAGCCTCGGCGCCGTGGCGCTGGTCACCGGTGTGCTGCCGTTGAGCCTCATCGCGCCAGGGAGCGCGCTGGCGCAACAGAACGACGCGAGGGTGTCGAAACGCGCGGTGGTGACGGAAGCGGCTTCGCCGCTGGTTGCCCGGTTGATGGACGCCTTCCTGACGCCGGATCAGCAGGGGCGATGGTGGCTGGAGCATCGCCAGTATCGTCGTGCCAGCGAGCAGTTCGAGGATCCCGCCTGGCGCGGCTACGCGCTCTACCGCGATGGCCAGTATGGCGAGGCCGTCGCCATCTTGAACCCATTGGAGACGGCCGGTGCGTCGTTCACCCAGGGGCTGGCGCTGATCCGCAATCGCCAGTATCGCGAGGCCATCACCGCGTTCGAGACCACGCTTGCCCGTGACCCGGACTATCCGGAAGGCGAGCGTAATCTCGCCCTGGCCAGGCAGATACTGACCTACGTTGAGGAGACCCGTGAGCAGTCGGATACCGGTGAGGATCGTGGCGAAGGGGCCGATGACGTGGTATTCGACAATGAAGCGCAGCGGGGGGTGGAGACAACCGTGACCGGGGACGAGGATGATCAGCTGCTGACCCCGGATCAGTGGATCTCGTCCATCGATTCGGATACCGGCGACTATCTGCGTCAGCGCTTTGCCCTGGAAGCCGCGGAGGCGACCCCGTGAGCGCGTCCATCCTTCGGCGGTTACTGCTGTCGAGCCTGTTTGGTGGGCTCTGGCTTTCTCCCCTGATTTTCGCTCAGCCGCAGCCAACGCCCGAGTCTTCGCTTTCGCCGCGGGTGACGGCAACGCTGGAGCCGACGCGTGTGGCGCCCGGGGAGATCGCGCAGCTGCGCGTCACCGTGCTGGTGCCGACCTTCATGCCGCGCCCCGTGGAATTCCCCACTCTCGATCAGCCGAACCTGCGAGTTCAACTGCCGGAAAGAGCGACGATGCCGGTCAGCCGGAGAGTCGATGGGCGGAGCTGGGCCGGGGTCTCACGGCGTTACGAACTGACGCCGCTGGCGGCGGGCGAATTCATGCTGGGGGAGGGGACGCTGGAGATCACCTTCCAGGATACCGAAACCGGCGAGACGGTCACACGCACGCAGACCCTGGCGCCGCAGACACTGACCGCTGCCGTGCCCGAGGCGGCCGCCGGGCTCTCGCCCTATCTCGCCGGTACGTCGCTCACGCTTGAGCAGCAGTTGACGGTGATCCGGGCGGGCGAGCCGCCCGCGGCGGAAGCGCCGGCGACGACCGATGAATCGCTGGTGCCCTCTGGCGAGGCGCCGGTCTCGCTGTCCATCGGTGACAGCCTGCAACGAGAGATCGTGGCCACCCTGGAAGGGGGAAGTGCGCTGCTACTGCCGTCGCTGGTTCCGTCGGCGGTGGTGGCCAATATGGAACGCCATGCAACGTCGCCGACCGTCACGGAGGTACCGAATGGCGGCTCCCGAACCGAACGCCTGACCTATATCGCCCAGTACGGCGGGACGGTGACGCTGCCCGATATCACCGTGCGCTGGTACGACCTGAAGAATCAGCGCATCGTTTCCACGCGCGTGGCGGGCATGACGATCGCCATCGAAGGTGCGCCGGCGCCGTCTGCCGTGGCGGGGCAGTCGCTTCGCCAGTACGGGACGCTGGGCATCGTCATCTTGTTACTTGGCGTACTGATCGGCAGCGGAAGGCGCTGGCTGTGGCCATTCTGGACGCGCGCCAGGCAACAGCGTCGTTTACGTCGAGAACGCAGCGGCATTACCGCATTGCGGCGTCTCGAGCGACAGGTCCGGGCGCGACGCTACGCCGAAAGCCTGAGCGCCTGGCAGGCGCTGTTGCGAAAGGCGCCTCTATTGCCCGACTCGCGGTATCGCGAAGTCACTCACTGCCTGGCAGTGCTGGGGCGGGAACGTTACGCGGCCAAGCCGAACCCCAGTCAGCCGAGCCCAGACCCGTCGGAGGCCGCCTGGCGCGCCTTGCGCCAGGCGCTACCCAGCGTGGCCGACCTTCGCCAGGCCCGGGACGAGCCGCCGTTACCGCCACTGAATCCTGGGGCACTATGATGATGA